>JBKHFD010000004.1:0-60141 GCA_046540355.1 Desulfobacterales bacterium | reverse complement strand
TTCGGTATACAGTTAACTTGGATACCAATTTGTGGATTTAAAAATGCAACCATGCCACAGTGCTCGCGCAAAAAGCACTCCGGATGAGAAGACTTGAATCGACTTTCCTCGGACGGAAGAAAGACTGGGGACTCCAGGTTTTGTCATTTTCAATAAAAAAATGCCGCCGGCCAAGCCTAAAAAACAATCAGGCCGGTAGTTCATTTTGGCAAGACCTGCGACATCAATAATTTTACATTTATTTTAGCGGGATATGTCAATAGCATTTGGAAATGTCCGGTATGTAACAGAAGTGGTTAAAAAACGAGGCCATAGACTCTGGAAGCTGAAGAGCCTCTTTGGGAGGGAACAGGTCCGTATTTTTAAGCGCTGTAGACGGCCGCCACTTTCTTTAAAAAAGATTACGGCAAAAACCGCAACCCCTTGATTTAACTGGTGGGCCGTCAAGGAATCGAACCTTGAACCTACTGATTAAGAGTCAGTTGCTCTGCCAATTGAGCTAACGGCCCGTGATTAAGACCATATAACTAACTATATTTTAAATGCTTGTCAATGGATTTTTTGGGCTTTGCGGGGCTGCTGTGCTATCTGCGCCGGTTTCTGCGCTGTTCCTTTTTCCAGGAAGGGTCCTTTTTTTTCCCCTTGCCTTTTTTGGATGCCGGCTCCCGGGTGCGCAAGGGGTCTATATCTCCGGCATCCACTGTATAGGTTCCACTGTCTGCCCTTTGCTTTTGGGCATCTGTTTTTTCCTTTTCCCTGTCTTTTTCCTTATCAGGCATTTTGGGCAGGGGCGGACCTGAAAAGGTTTTGGCGGGGATAAAGTCCGCAAGGTAGAGGTTTTCGCCCATCTGTTGAAAATTTGCTTTTTTTTGGACCGCTTTGTCAGTATGAATTGTCAGGATTACGGGGTTGTTGTCTTTTCTTTTGCCCAGGCGAACGGCTGATTCCCGGTCAGGGGTGCAGGGAACCGGTGTTTCGTGGCGCGGATGTATGCCTTTTTCAGCTACAACAGGGTAAGCTTTTTTCCTGATAAAGGTGTAAAGCGTTTTGGGGGGCTGCTTGCAGGGGCGGGCAGGTGGCAGCTCGTCGCGGTTTTTCCCCCTGATGCGGTTTTCGTGTATTTCCACCGGGGAGTCCACCTGGGAGAGCATCAGCTCATTTATGCTGCTGCGCCTGATATGGCGCCAGCCCTCGATTTCTGAAAATACTTTGAGCAGTTCCTTTATGCTTACATAGCCATGTTCATCAGGGATGAGGCCGAATTCGTCAGGGCGTTTTTCAAGTATGTATGAAAGCAGCTTGGCAAGCTGCTGCATCTGTTTCTTGTTGTCCATAAGAACAGGTTCGGCGTTAAATTTGGGTTGATGCGCTTTTTTACAGAAGCTTGACCCTGCAGCGGGTCTTTGTTATTCTTTTTAACTTTAACGGGCAGTTGTGTCAACCCGGATTTACTGACAAACAAATATACAGGGGGATAAATGAAATCTGATCCGAAATCATATCTGCTTTTCCAAAGGGCAAAAGAGGCGATCCCCGGCGGGGTAAACAGCCCGGTCCGCGCGGGAAAGGCCGTGGGCCAGGATCCTTTGTTCATAGACAGGGGCGAAGGCTGCAGGATTTATGATATGGAGGGCCGGGGCTACATAGATTATGTATGCTCATGGGGGCCCCTGATTCTGGGCCACAGGCACCCGGAAGTTATAGGCGAAATTGAAAAGGCCCTTTTGCGGGGCACGAGCTTTGGCGCCCCTATTGACCTGGAAGTCGAGCTTGCAGAGATGATAATTGATGCTGTTGACTCGGTTGAAATGGTGCGCATGGTAAATTCAGGCACCGAGGCCACCATGAGCGCCATAAGGGCTGCACGGGCCTATACCGGAAGGGATGGGATAATAAAGTTTGACGGCTGTTATCACGGGCATTCAGATTCGCTTTTGGTGGCTGCAGGCTCGGGCGTGGCCACGCTAAATATCCCGGGCAGCCCCGGGGTGCCGCAATCCTTTGTGGGACACACCATGTCGCTTCCGTATAATGACGCCGAGGCTTTTGCGGCAAAAATGGCGGAAAAGGGTGATGAGATCGCAGCGGTTATAGTGGAGCCTGTTGCCGGGAACATGGGCATGGTACCACCTGATCCGGATTTTCTGGCGGCCCTTCGCAGGGAGACTGAAAAGCACGGGGCGGTTTTGATATTCGACGAGGTTATGTCCGGCTTCAGGGTGGCATACGGCGGAGCCCAGGAGTTGTACGGTGTGTCGCCGGACCTGAGCTGTTTCGGAAAAATAGTGGGGGGCGGTATGCCTGTTGGCGCATATGGTGGCAAAAAAGAGATCATGGAGCAGATAGCGCCCCAGGGACCGGTATACCAGGCGGGCACACTTGCCGGAAATCCCCTTGCAATGGCCGCGGGAATTGTCACCTTAAAACAGATCAGGATGCCGGGTTTTTACAAGAACCTGGAGGAAACCTCCGCCAGGCTCGGAAACGGGCTGGAGCGCCTGGTGCAACGGCTGGGCATCCAGGCGACCGTCAACAGGGTGGGCTCCATGCTGGGCCTGTTTTTTGCGCCGGGGCCTGTTGCAAACTTTGAGCAGGCAAAGGCTTCTGATACTGAAAAATTTGCAGCCTTCTACAGGGGAATGCTTGAGAAGGGCATTTATCTGCCCGCGGCCCAGTTTGAGGTTATTTTTGTCTCTTCTGCCCATGAGATGGCAGAGATTGATGAAACCCTGTCCGCGGCCGAAGATGTACTGGCGGGGCTGGAGGATACCTCCCCTGAAGTCTGAGAGAATAAGCCTGTGAATCAGAATACAATCCCCGGGCATGTAAAGTCCGTGCATATGATCGCGGTCTGCGGCACGGCCATGGGTGCGCTTGCAGCCGCGCTAAAGGAAATGGGTCTTTCTGTGACCGGCTCTGATGACGGGGTTTACCCGCCAATGAGCACCTTTCTCCAACAGAGAGGTGTTTGCGTAAACAGGGGATTTTCGGGTGACAACCTGGCTTACGGCCCGGATCTGGTGATAGTGGGCAACGCGGTAAGAAAGGACAATCCAGAGGCGGTCCGCATGCTGGAGGCCGGTCTGCCGTTTTGCTCCATGCCCCGGGCCATAAACCGTTTTCTGGCAGATGGGAAGAAGACCCTGGTGGTCTGCGGGACTCACGGAAAGACCACCACCGCATCCATGGCTGCGTGGCTCCTGTATGAGGCCGGTCTGGATCCGTCTTTTCTGATAGGGGGGATACTTAAAAACTTCGGCTCCAGCTACCGGGTGGGAAGCGGCGAATGCATGGTGATAGAGGGAGATGAATATGATACTGCCTTTTTTGACAAGCAGCCAAAGTTCATGCATTATAGGTCTGATATTGCGGTGTGGACGGGGGCCGAGTTCGACCATGCAGATATTTTCAATGATTTTGAACAGGTAAGATCCGCGTTTGACGCTTTTTTTTCGCAGATCCCGGAACAAAGCATCCTGATAGGATTCGGGCAGGATCCGAATGCGCAGGATCTGCTCGAAAACAGGCGATGCAGGGTTGAGACCTACGGTGTTGAGGCTTCTGACAACTGGCGCCTGGCGGCCGAAGCACCGCTGCCTCCGTGGAACCGCTTTACCGTGTATCGCGGCTCTGATCTGTTTGGCACGTTCAGGATGAAACTGCCGGGCGCGCACAACCGCTTAAACGCCCTCGGGGCAATAGCAGCGGTATCAGGGCTGGGCATAGGGCCCGGGGCTGCGGCAAAGGGGCTGGAAACTTTTGAAGGAATAAGGCGGCGCCAGGAAATAAGAGGGGTAAAAAACGGCATCACTGTCATGGACGACTTTGCCCATCATCCTACCGCAGTGCGCGAAACCGTTGCTGCGGTGCGCTCGGTGTATCCGGAAAACCGTCTGATAGCCGTTTTTGAACCAAGGACCAACACCAGCATGCGCAGTGTTTTCCAGGAAGCATATCCTCTGTCGTTTGACGGGGCGGATATGGTTTGCGTTCGAAAGCCCCCGCTTCTGCACAAGGTGCCGGAAGACAGGAGATTTTCATCGCGGCAGCTTGCAGAGGATTTGGAAAAAAGGGGGGTTAGCGCAGCTTATTTCGAGGATACAGAAGGGATCATAGAGTTTTTGGTTCGGCAGGGTGCCGCCGGGGACGTGATTCTGGTTATGTCAAACGGGGGATTTGACAACATACATCAAAGGCTGCTGGAAAAGCTTTAAAGCTCTGCGGCTTTTTGATAAACACGGGCTTACGGGCTTTGAAAACAAAAACCGGCAGGCGCTGGTAATTCCGCCGTGCCGGTTTTTGTGTTTTTTTGTTTAAGTCACCAGCGGATTGAGGCTATTCTGATTTTTTGTCCATCTCTTCATCCCGCAGGACCCGGCGCAGTACTTTGCCCACCGGCGAGACAGGGATGTCTTCTCTGAAATCAATATACTTGGGTCTCTTGTAGCCGGCCATGTGCTCCTTGCAGAATTCCCGGATTTCTTCTTCGGTTGCCTGTTCGCCCGGTTTTAACTGGATGTATGCTTTGACCGCTTCGCCGCTTTTTTCATCCGGGACCCCCACGACCGCGGCAAGCTGTACCTTTGGATGCTGGTAAAGTATGTCTTCCACGTCCCTGGGATAAACGTTGAATCCGCCTACCAGTATCATGTCCTTTTTGCGGTCTGTTATAATTATGTAGCCCTCTTCGTCTATATGGCCGATATCTCCGGTGAGAAAATACCTTCTGCCTTCTATGTAGCGGAACACTGCCTGGTTTTCCTCGGGCCTGTTCCAGTAGCCCTTCATTACCTGGGGACCTGAGACCGCGATCTCTCCGTCTTCTCCCCTGGACAGTTCATTCTGCCCGGTTTCGATGTCCACGATTTTTATATCAGTTCCGGGAATGGGAAATCCTATGGTGCCGATTTTTCTGTTTTCCCGCGAAGTCGGATTGGAGGTTACAACAGGGGATGTTTCGCTTAAGCCGTAGCCCTCGAAGATAACCGCGCCGGTTTTTGCTTCAAACTGCTTGCATGCTTCGGGCGGCAGGGGGGCGCCGCCTGAAAAACAGCCCATAAGAGATGTAAGATCGTATTTGTCAATATTGGGATGGTTGGTAAAAGCCACGAAAATTGTGGGTACAGCCGGCATGATGGTTGCCTTGTATTTCTGAACTGCTTCGAGCACGTCTGTAAAAGGGGGATTGCCTGCCCTGGGATCGGGTATGCATATCATCCGGTGCCCCCCGGCGCAGGCCGAAAGCATGCACACTGTGAGTCCGAAGGAATGATACCAGGGAAGTACGCCGAGGTATGTATGAAAACCTCCTTTGCGAAGTTTCTCCGGCTCGCCGCCGGGCTCGTGGACCAGCCGGCCCCATTCTTCAAGGGCTTTTATGTTGTAGTAGAAGTTTACGTGGGAGAGAACCGCGCCTTTAGGCTTCCCTGTTGTGCCGCCGGTATAGATTATAAGTGCCGGATCTTCGTATGGGTCTATGCTTACTTCCGGAGGTTTTGGTTCGGCTGATGCAACTATGTTGTCAAATGAGCGGTGAGAGGGGTCATGGCTTTCGGCTTTCGGGATTTTGCCAAGAAGGGAGCCGAGAAACCCTTTAATTTTGGGCAGGTAATTTTTCACATTGCAGTAGATCACGGATTCAACGTTGCTGTTCTTTACAGCTTCCGCAGCAGTGGGATAGAACTGGGGGTGATCCATGCAGAATACCAGCCTGGCCCCGGAGTCGTTTAGCTGGTAGTTGAGCTCCGATGCCGTGTAAAGAGGGTTGCATGTTACGCATGTTGCGCCTGCTTTAAGTATTCCGAAAAATATTTCCGGGTAATGGGGCAGGTTGGGCAGAAAGATCGCAACCCGATCGCCTTTTTTGATGCCTGATGAGGCAAGGAAATTGGCAAGCCGGTCTGCGGTGTCTTTCACCTGGGCAAAGGTTTTTGTGCCGTCATTGAAGATGGTGTAGGTTTTGTTTGAGTAATCTTTGACAGACTCATCAAGCACTGTAAAAAGGGGTTTTTCATACTCGGACGGGTCAATGTCCGCGGCCACCCCTTTTGGCCATTTGTCTGTGGACCAGGATGTGGCAACCATGGCGACTCCTTTTCTTTCTTTTTTTAGTTTCGGGGAATTGGAAAGGCTGTGCCGAAAGGCAATAACTCTTCCTAATTATTACAAAAAGACGAAAATGTCAAAACAAAGTCAGCTATTGGCTATTTTTTCTGTTTTGCCGCCATCTCGGCCTGGAGCTTGTCAATACGGCGATGGTTCTCCCCTGAGCCGATATATGTTCTAAAGAGCCATTCCTGAGTCTTCATGGCTCCGTCCAGATCCTGGTCCACAATCATGTTGGCGAGCTGCTTTGTCTCTTTTAAGCATTCCCGGTCGCAGGCGGCCATGTTCTGTGCGATTTCTTTCACAGAATCAAGCAGATTGCCTTCCGGAAAAACTTTGCTTACATAGCCCATGCGCTCTGCTTCATGGGCGTCGTATATCCGGCCTGTAAGGGCGACTTCCTTGGCTCTTCCAAGGCCGATAATGCGCCACAGCGGGTCAATTACGGGGGTGAGGCAAAGAGTGATTTCTTTTTGGCCGAATTTGGCGCGTTCTGATGCGTATCTGATATCGCACATCATAGTAAGATCAAAACCGCCTGCAATGGCGGGACCGCCAACGGCGCATATTACCGGCTGGGAACAGTATAGTATGGAACGGTAGGCCTGGTGAAAGAGTGCTATATAAGCTTCATTGGAGTCTTTTTCCAGCTTGCGGATTTCATTTAAATCAAAACCTGCCGAGAAGTAACGCTCCCCGCCTGTAAACACTATCACCCGGATGTCTGTTCTGTTGGTTAATTCGGAAAAAAGATCGCGGATTTCTTCGAGTACCACGGGCGAAAGGCTGTTGCCTTTTTCCGGTCGGTTTATGGTAACGGTGGCCACGTTTTTTTCCACCGACACCATAAGGTAACTGGTTTCCATTCCATTTCTCCTGATCTGTTTGCGGGGCGGGAAAAGAGATTTTTAATTATATTTGATTCAAATCGCATAAATCTGCCTTAATGTCAAGCAAAAGCAAAAGTGGTCATGCAGAAGAGGATGCCTGTAAAATTTAGGATATGAAATTTTACAAACGGTTGTGTTTCATGTAAAGATTCTATATAATGTAGTTTTCTCATACCTCAATTTAGGTCATATCTAAGAGGGGGAAGGATACAGGCCATGTTTGAAGATCTGATCTGGACCAAGATACATATACCAAGTGTGCGGGTCCGGCTTATAGACAGACACCGGTTGAAGCATCGCCTGTACGAATCTGAAAATTGCAGACTTACCCTGGTATCCGCGCCCGCGGGTTTTGGAAAAACCTCCCTTCTTGCCGGGTGGGGCCTTGAATGCAGGCAGCGCCCGGCTTGGTTCTCCATTGATTCGGATGACAACGACCCCCGGACCTTCTGGAAGTATTTATCAGCCGCCCTTGCTCTGGCATACCCTGATATAGGGGCATCCGTAACTGAAATGCTGAAGTCGCCTTCGGGGATTCCGGTAAAGGCTGTGGCCCGCAGTCTGATAAACGAGATTTTTGAAAAGAACCGGAGGATAACTCTTATACTGGATGATTTCCACTTAATAGACTCTGATGAAGTTATTGGTGTGTTTAAGTATTTTGTCGATTACATGCCTGCCAATATGCACCTGATAATCTCAACCCGCACACCGCTTCCCTTCTCAACCGGGAAATTAAAGCTCCAGAGGCATTTCCGGGAGATTACGGCAGAGGACCTCAGATTTACGCCCGAGGAAGCCGCAGCGTTTGCCGGACAGGTAACAGGGTGCAGCCTTTCTGAAAGCGAGGTCTTTGCCATTGCCGAGCGCTGTGAAGGCTGGCCTGCAGGGCTGCAGATGGCCTTTCTGGCAGGAGATAAAAACGAACGCGGAACCATGCTTCCAAGGATGCAGGAGCATATAATAGAATATTTCATGGAGGAGGTTTTTTCCTCCCAGCCGGAGCATATCCGTTCTTTTCTGCTCGAGACCTCGATTCTTTCCAGGCTTAATCCTTCACTTTGCGATGCAGTGACCGGCAGGCGGGACAGTGGAGAGATCCTGGGTCAACTGCGGTCTGAGGACATGTTTCTTGTAGAGCTCGACGGGGAATCATTTTGGTACAGATATCATCAGATGTTTGCAGATGCACTTTATGCCCGCCTGGCAAGAGAGATGCCCGGTCGGCTTGGATCGCTTAATTTGCGGGCTGCACAATGGTTTAAGGAAAACAGGATGCCCGGGGAGGCCATTTACCACGCAATTGCCGCCCGGGACTGGAATTTTGCAGCCAGTCTTGTAACTAAGTATGCAACAATTGCAATACTGAGAGGCAATTCTCTGACAGCTCTTAGATGGCTTCGGGCTCTGCCTGAAAGCAAAATTACCGGGAACCCGTATTTGTGCATTACCTATGCATGGGCGCTGTTTGTGCCGAATCTGAGCAAATTTGCGTCGGTTCCGTTTTCCGACATTGAGTACTATCTGGCTGAGGCAGAGAAATTCTGTGCGGAACTTTTGGAATCCGAAGGCCCGGATAGTCAGACATATAAGGCTATAACCTCTTATATCGACGCGTTGAGAATCCATCTGGCCTACTGCCGGAATGCCCCGCGGAATGAAGTTATTGAGCTCGGCGAGCAGACCCTCCAGAAATTTAGCAGCGATAATGTTTTTATCAGGACCAACATCTTTTTTACCCTTGCCCTTACATATCTTGACACTGGAGATCTTGAGGCATGCTCGGCCTGTCTTGAGGAGGCTCGCTCTGCGGCTTTTATAGGCGGTTTTTGCTACCAGGTGATCCTTTCGGATTCATTCAGGGCTGCGCTGGCGAGAATTCGCGGCAGGCTCAGGGAAGCTGAAATAATAAATGAAAACGGGCTGCAGTCAGTAAGGGAGTCATTTGTTGTAAAAAACAGGCTTTCTGAAGAGATGCTGGTATATTACGAACTGCACAGGGCCTATCTTCTGCTTGAACGCAATTATATAGACGAGGCGGAAAAGGTGGTTGAAAAAGCAATGGAACCGGTAGAGGCCCTGGGGGAGACCCATACTGTGCTTTCCGGCTATGAACTGATGTTCTACATAAGGCTTTCACAGGGCGCAAGCGAGGATGCTGCTCTGCACTGTTTAAAGAAAATTGAGAATCTGTCGGTTTATTGTGTAAGGGCAAGACCTCTTGCCGCAGCTTTCAGGATACGCTATCTGCTGAGCCGCTTTCCCGATGATGCAGAGGCCGTTTTTCGCGCCTATGCGCTGTCAGAGCAGTACGGATTGTCCCTGGAAAGTGATCCGCAGGACGAAAACAAGTTATATCCGGTGCCTTTTGAGAGAATGATGCGCAAGATCGAGAAGTTGAGCCTTATAAACCTTTATCTTGCCGATCATATGCTTCACGGAGACGGCAAATGCCGTATGCCCTTAAAAGAGGTAACAGGGAATTTAAACAGCCTGCTTGTCGAAATACGCAGTGACAGTCTGGGCGAATTGGAGATAGAGGCACTGCTCCTTCTGGCTATGGCTCATCATGCCGGAGGAGACGAAAGAGCCGCCTTAGATGCATTGAAAAAGGCTTTCCGCCTGGGCGATCCCGAAGGATACTTCCGCATTTTTGTAAACAAGGGGGGCGCGCTTATTCCTGTTCTTGAAAAGTGTGTTGAAGCCGGCGTATGCGTAGATTACGCAGCCAGGGTTCTGCAGGCTATCCGCCTGGAGACAGACCCCGGAGCAAAGGCGGAACCGGAGACAGAAGAGAGTTCGGGCATTGCCCGCACAGGAGGTGAGAGTCCATTGAGCCGCCAGGAGCAGGCTGTTTTACGCATGATCGCCTCGGGGCTTACCAACCAGGAAATCGCCGGGAATCTCTGCATTTCGGTTGCAACAGTAAAAACACACAATTATAATATTTACAAGAAATTAAACGTTTCCAACCGGGTGGCCGCAGCCGAAAAAGCAAGGCAAATGGATCTAGGGGCGCCTTAACTTGTTAACTTAGAATAAGCCTGTAACTTGCCGGGTTTCCGGGCACTTATGAATCAGAAAGTTAATAAGTTAAGGGCGTGCCCCTCTTTCGACACCGGGGTCAGTATTGCAGGTATGGGGCGGTGGCGAAGTAAGCTGTTGGTTGAGCCGGCGGATTTTATCCTTTAGTTTTTTTGCTTCCGTACCCCGGAAAGGCGGGTATCAGGAGTTCCCAATTGCAGAAGATCTCCCTGATGAAGTGAATTATAGTAGGGGATGGCCCGCGGGCGTTTGCCATGTTGATGGGATAGGCCGGTGCCTTGCGGGCACTGCCGGAAAGATCCGTGGTAGAATATGTCCTTTTTCTTCCGGTATCTGCCGGTTAATAAAAACACTTAAGCAGAATCCGTGGAATCATTTCCGTTCCCTGTAATACCGCATGGCTTCCGGGAGCACTTGCTTTATGCCGGCGATCCGCTTGTCATCTGCCGGATGGGTGCTTAAAAATTCAGGCGGGCTCTTGCCATCCTTTTTTTCAGCCATTTGCTGCCAGAAGCCCACAGCCTCCCTGGGGTCATATCCTGCCATTGCCATGAATATCAACCCGAGACGGTCTGCCTCTTTTTCCTGGATCCGGCTGTAAGGAAGGAGCATGCCCACCTGGGCCCCTGCACCATAGGCTGTCATCCAGAGCTGCCTGGTAGCATCCGGTTTCTGTTCCATAGCCTCTGAAAGCGCCACCGCCCCGAACTGGACAAGCAGGCCCTGGCTCATGCGCTCGTTTCCATGGTTTGCAAGGGCATGTGCTATTTCATGTCCCATGACAACGGCAAGGCCGTTTTTGTTCTTTGCCACCGGCATAATGCCCGTATAGACTACAACCTTGCCGCCGGGCATGCACCAGGCATTGACAGCTTCGTCTTCCACCAGGTTAAACTCCCAGTCATAGTTCTGAAGCTGTCTTTCCATGCCGCGCCGCTTTAAGTAGGTTTCCACGGCATCTGCAATGTCTTTTCCCACCTGGTTTACCATCCTGGCGGCTTCCTGATCGTCGCTTAATTCATGCTCCTTTAAAAATTCGTCGTATTGCTGATAGCTCATGGAAAGTATTGTGTCTCCGGGAATCAGGCTGAGCTGCCTGCGGCCGGTTACAGGTACAGTGGCACAGGCGGCGGCAAGCAGGCAGATTACAAATATGACCAGGGTCCATTTGATTCGGCCCATTGCGGAATTATTCTGTTTACAGATTTTACTTTCCGGCTTTTTCATATGCTTCCTCAAGGCGGGTGCCGATATAGTTTATCAGGGCGGGATCGTTTGAATCCACGTCAAAGCAGTAGCCGTCTTCTCCCATAAGCCCTTCGGGCACAAGGTCCCCGAGTTCATCCGGATCGTTTATCATGTCCCCGTAAAAACATATAGAAAGCCAGCGGGGAGTCTCATCTATCACGTCGATCAGCGCAAAGAGTGGACGGACGGATTGATTCGCGCGGGTGGCGCGCAAAGAATAGGTCACCCCGGGCCTGGAAACAAAATCAAATACAATGTCACTGTATTGTTCAAGGTGAGATTTCAGCTCCAGGAACACCTTTCTGCATCCGTTTTCATCCTGTTTCCATTCCTTTATAAAATTTTCAATTTCGCCTCTCGGAACAGTGCCGGTCATCGCAGCCCTCTTTTTTTAAAAATTATGTTTGTCCCGGAATAAATGTCAAGCCATCTTTGATGGCAAGGCCTGCAGATGCAGGGTATAACAGAAAAAATTGCAACAGCCCTAAAGATTTCTGCTGCAGCGTCAGCCTGCTTGATCTGAAAATAATATCAGGGTAGGGTGTGAAACGCAATGAAGAGTAAAGAATTGCGTGGTCATATACGGGTTTTAAATCCGGAGGGAATATGAAAAACATACGTACATGCGTATCCCCGGACGGCAGTTTCATATACGGCATCCACAGGCCGGGTTTTCTGGTGAAAAATCTACGCGGGCAGGACAGTATATACAATCTTGGTGTTTTTGAAGACGGTGCTGCCTGCGGCAATCAGGTCAATTTTCCAAAAGAGGATGTGGAGGTTAAGAGTGCTGACGCTGTAATTGAAATACCGAATCCGTTTCCATTTCGGGGGGTTACTTATATAAATACCAAGTGGGCTGATGAAAATGCAAAAGATCCTGCGGCAAACATCCGGCTGCCGGAACCTGCCGGGGTTTCTTTTTCTTCGGTGCTCTCGGAATGGAACCAGGGGAACCGGCCGCCGGGAGAGGAAAAGACTCGGATGCTAAAGGCCCTGCCCGAGGCCCTCCAGCTATCCCTGGCTGAAACCGGTACGGATCCCGACGATCTTGTGCGGCTGGCGCATATGGCTTGTGATTTTGTCTTTGATACGTATACCGGACGCCCCGAGGGGCTTGTTTATTTAAAGGAGAAAAGCGGCAGGGTGAAGGCGAGGATCCATAACCATACCCTGTTTGAAGTCCTTGCAAACAATCCTCATCTGCCCGCAGACTACAGGGAGGTTATGGTTCTGCGCCCCGGAGTCCAGGGGGCAAACGAAATTGCGGGCGAATACATCGGCGAAAAAGGTTCTCCCCATGTATACGAATATTTGAGAAGCAACAGTTATATCCCGTGGGGGCATTATGCGGCAAATATGGCGGAAGACAGCATCAGGTATTCGGCTAAAGATCTTACGGATGAAGATATGCACGGCATGCGCCATCTTTATTACCAGCGTACATACGTACGTCTTGCACAGGAGCTGGGCGTGGATGCAGGGATAGGTCGGAAGCAGTTCTCAGAAGATGAACTCGAGGAGCTGCGCCTGAGGATTGCCCAACTGCTTTCAGATGAGAAAAAGCTTGAAAGCCTTGCTTTTAACCGCACTCTCTGGGGGTGGAATTACGGGTTTGACTATGCCCCGACCAAATACCGCCTTCATGCCTCTCATCAGCAGATTCACCAGCAGTACGCCATGATCCCCAGGGCTGTTTTATCCCCCCGCGGCCCTGGACGGGGCATGGCTTCCTATGCTGTCGGCGACCTGGTCGAAGAGTTTATTTCAGAATACAGGGCTGAGACAGGTGCATGTTTTTTTGATGCCTATATTCATGCCATTGAAAACAACAGGCGCATCGAGGGTTCGGGCGAAGGCGGAAACAGCCTGATCGTGTATTCGGATGAAAATTTAATGGTTTTCGTCCCCAAGGCCCAGACATCCCAGTGGGAGCTGCAGGTCATGGCAAGGCGGGCTGTCGGCAATATTCTGGAGGCAGATATTGACATGCGGCGCAGCCTTGACAAGGCGATTCTTGCGGGAGCAAAATCTCTGTGCCGCATGGGTGCCCGCATGATAACATTTTATGAAATTTCAAAGCGCATGGATTCCAGGGATCGGGATCAGCGCCTGCTCTATACCCTTCTTCCCCGCCTTCCCGAATCTCCCGGAGCTTTTTCAGAATCCCAACTCCGCTGGATAAACGGGCATTATCCCGAGGATTTTGCCGAGGCCTGCCGCCGGAATCTTTTTGCTTTTTAAGTTATTCCTTGTATATTTGATCCATTCCGGAAGTGTCTTTTCTGGGTTTACAAAATTGTAAAATATATTGACAATTTTGTATGTCCATTTTTGTTGCCGTGAAGTATTTTCAAAAATAAGCACCTGTTTTTTTGGCTAATAATCCTTTTTTGAGAAAAACGGCATGCAAATTGCTTTGAAATAAACAAACGGAGGGAAGAGTTTTGACAATACATGCCAGAGAAAATAAGACGGCAGATCCTGCGGAAATATTGAAGCTTCGAAGGCAGGAGTTGTTTGCTTCAGCCATGCAGTGGGAGTCCGCCGAATTTATAAGGGCTCATGCCGAGCTGTTTGATTCCTATTTTCGGCAGTGCTTTGCTTCAAGCCGGGTTGGACCTGATCTTGCTATAAATCGGAATCCATACGCGGTCATAGCTCTTGGAGGGTACGGAAGAGCCGAGCAGTGCGTGTTTTCCGACGTGGATCTTCTGCTTTTGTTTGAAAAATCAGTGCCTGACAAGGCCGAGGAACTGGTCAGGGAATACGTCTATCCCTTGTGGGATTTGGGCCTGGAGGTGGGCTATGCTATCCGTTCGCTCAAAGAATGCATAAGCATGGCAAGAGAGGACCTGGAAATATTGACTTCCGTGCTGGATGCCAGATTTTTGTGCGGGATATCCTCCGTTTATGCCGATCTTGTAGATCAGTTGAGGCAAAGGGTTTTGTCCCGGGCTCCCAACAAGACAATCCGCTCGCTGGTGGAGCGAAACCACAGCAGGCACGAGCATTACGGTGACTCTGCGTTTCTACTTGAACCTAATCTAAAAGAAGGTGCGGGAGGACTTCGCGACTACCACACCCTTCGCTGGATCGGGCGTATTAAATACGATTTAAGGGAACTGCGCGATCTTGAATATCAGGGGGCCATTTCAAGCGAGGAATACGAAAACCTGTGTGAAGCCCTTTCCTTTATCTGGAAGGTGCGAAACAGGCTTCACTATTTTACCGGCCGCAAATGCGACCAGCTCTATTTTAATTACCAGATGCGGATGGCAGAAGAAATGGGTTTTGCAGAAAAAGAGGGGCAGTTGCCGGTGGAAAGACTTATGAGCGAACTGCATGCAAAAATGGGGTATGTAAAACAGCAATTGCTGTTGTTTTTGTTTGAGCTGGGATTTGAAAAGCCTTCCCGCCGGAGCTTTGGCTTGCGCAGGTATCCGGAAACACCGGGTATAGAGATAAGCAAAGGGGGGCTGAGTTTTGAGTCGCCCAACAAGATTTTAAAATCGCCGGTTCTGCTTATTCAAATCTTTGAAACCGCGGCAAGACTGCGCATGCCTCTTACACGCGAGGCCGGGCGGCTGGTAAGGGAATTCGGTTATCTGGTGGATGATGAATTTCGCTCGAATCCCGAAGTGAGGAAGTCTCTTGAAAATATTCTCCTGATCCCCTCGGGGCCGGTAAATGTGCTTGAACAGATGCTGGAAGCGGGTTTTATTGTGCGCCTGATACCGGAATTCGGCAGCATCGTGGACCGGATCCAATTTGATGCCTATCACCTTTATCCCGTGGACAGGCACTCCCTGCGCACGGTTTATTTTATAAAATCTTTTGGTGATAATTCCTCTAAGGACATGGATTCCCTTTGCATAAGGATTTATAATGGCCTGAAGCGAAAACATCTGCTTTTGCTGGCGGCTCTGCTGCACGATATCGGCAAAAGCAGGGCAGACGGTAAACATTCGGATACCGGCGCGAAAATGGCCGGCGCTATAATGAGGCGCCTTGGCTACGGCGGCAAAGAGGCACGCCTGGCGTCTTTTTTGATAGAAAATCACCTGCTGCTGGTCAAGACAGCAAGCCGCCGGGATATAAACGACGAGGAAACCGCCATCAGGGTTGCGCGCGAGATCGGCAATGTCAATCATCTGAAAATGCTGTACCTGCTTACCGTGGCCGATTCCATGGCGACAGGCCCAAAGGCGTGGAACGACTGGACAGCAACCCTGGTGCGTGATTTTTTCTTAAAGATTCTGCATATACTTGAAAAAGGTGAGCTTGCCACCACAGGCGCGGTGCGGAGGGTTGAAAAGAAAAAAGCATATGTGCGAAAAGCATTAAATCTTTCAGGGCCTGAAATAGAGGAGATGCTGGGGGTTCTGTCTCCAAGATACCTGCTTTATGCTGATGCAAAAGATATAGTGTCCCATCTCCAGCTCTTCAGGCGGCTAAAAGGCAGGGAGTTCGTATGGGATATAACGCCGGACGAAGAATCCAATACCCGTACGGTTGTGATATGTGCAAAGGACCGTCCCGGGCTTTTTTCAAAAATAGCCGGCGTGTTTACGCTAAATGGCATAGATATTCTGGATGCCCAGATATACACCTGGAAAAACGATATCGCTCTTGACATATTCACTGTCACTCCCCCTCCGGACCAGATTTTTGAAGATGAGCGCTGGCAGAGGACAGCGCGGGACCTTGAGTCCGCGCTTACCGGCGGGCTTGATCTTCCCCATGCTCTTGCAGACAGGCGTCACAGAGCCGGAAAGGCCGGAGTGGACGGCCGGCCCAACAGGGTTGAAATAGACAATGAGAGCTCCAGTTTCTACACCATTGTGGAAGTCTTTGCCTATGATTTTCCCGGGCTTTTGTACAGGATAACGGATGCGCTGACCAGAAGCGGCCTGGATATATGGGTTGCAAAGATTGCGACAAAGGTTGATCAGGTGGTGGATGTCTTCTATGTGCGGGACATCTATGGAGGTAAGGTGGAAGACCCGTGGCAGGCCGAGCAGGTCCGCCGCAAAGTGCTCTCGGTTCTTTCATGAGACCGGACTGATCAGATTTTTTTGACGATTTTATAATTTTATAAAAGGAGCGGAAAATGATTGGAAAAATTACAGGTGTTTTGTTTTTTGTGCTGGCATTTGCCTCGCCGGCTTCTGCGGGACAGGGCATAGATAGCGGGGACACTGCCTGGATCATAATGGCCACGGCCCTTGTGATGATGATGACCCCGGCGGGGCTGGCGCTTTTCTACGGGGGCATGTCCAGGTACAAGAACCTTTTAAACACCCTGGCCATGACCTTTGTGGCCTACTGTCTGGCAAGCGTAATATGGGTGGTCTGCGGCTACACCCTTGCGTTCGGCCCGGATGCGGGCGGAATAATAGGCGGGCTCGACCACCTGTTTCTGGCAGGCATAGGTCCGGAAAGCGTTTCAGGCACCATTCCCACCCTGGTGTTTGTGGTCTTCCAGATGACCTTCGCAGCCATTACCGTGGCCCTGGTGCTGGGATCAATAGTGGACAGGATGAAGTTTTCTGCATGGATATTGTTTACGGTTCTTTGGCTGGTGGTTGTCTACAGCCCGGTGGCACACTGGGTATGGGGCGGCGGCTGGATGCATTCCATGGGCGCCCTGGACTTTGCGGGAGGAAACGTGGTGCACATAAACGCAGGTGTTGCCGGGCTGGTGCTGTCCATGATGGTGGGCAAGCGGCTCGGTTACGGCAAGGAGGCGATGTTTCCCTCCAGTATAACCCTTACAGCTCTGGGAGCAGCGCTTCTGTGGTTTGGCTGGTTCGGATTCAATGCAGGCAGTCAGCTGGCAGCAGACGGGGTGGCGGCCTCGGCATTCCTGGTTACAAACACTTCTGCGGCAGTGGGGGCCCTTGCGTGGATGTTTGCCGAATGGAGCGTCAACAAACGTCCCACCGTGCTGGGGCTCGCCTCAGGGATCGTGGCAGGACTGGTTGCAATTACCCCTGCCGCAGGATTTGTCAATATGCCGGCGGCCCTGGTTATAGGCGCGGTGGCCGGGGTTCTTGGATTTTTCAGCGTTGCACGGCTCAAGCAGAAACTCGGGTATGATGATTCCCTGGACGCCTTCGGAGTTCATGGAATCTGCGGTATGTGGGGAGCTCTTGCTACCGGAATATTTGCCAATCCTTCAATATCGGAGGGTTCTGCCGGGCTTCTTTACGGGAATCCGGGGCAGGTGGTTATACAGCTGGTCTCCATAGTTGCCACGGTTGCTTTTACTGCGGCTGCCACCTTCGTGGTGGTGCTGGCTGTAAAGCTGGCTGCCGGCGGCCTGCGCGTGGAAAACGAAAGCGAGATTACGGGGCTGGACAGCTCGGTTCACGGAGAACGGGCTTTTGAGATAACCGGTTGACCAATGTTTTTTAATTTAAATATCAAAACCTGAAACAGGAATAATAACAGGAGGAAGGATCATGAAAAAAATAGAGGCCGTAATCAAGCCTTTCAAGCTCGATGATGTACGCCAGGCATTAACCGATATAGGTATCCAGGGAATGACCATAACCGAGGTAAAGGGCTACGGGCGTCAGAAAGGCCACAAGGAGATTTACCGGGGCGCCGAATACCTGGTGGATTTCATGCCCAAGATCAAGATTGAAATAGTGGTGCCCGCAGACCGGGCAGAAGAGGTCATAGATACGGTGCGCTCTGCGGCCAACACCGGCAAGATAGGCGACGGAAAAATCTTTGTGATCCCCCTGGAGCAGGTGGTAAGGGTTCGCACGGGTGAAACCGACAACGAGGCAATATAGCAAAGGTTTTAAAAATTCAATATTCGGATTCCGGATTTAATTTTGTTAATTCAAACCAACAGGAGGCAATACAATGACACAGCCCAAAGACGTACTTGAACTTATCAAGAAGGAAGGCATCCGGGTGGTGGACATCCGGTTCATGGATTTTCCCGGCATATGGCAGCATTTTACAGTGCCGGTAAGCGAAATGGAGGAGGACTCCTTTGATGACGGCTACGGGTTTGACGGCTCAAGTATTCGGGGGTGGCAGCCTATTAACGCAAGCGACATGCTCGTGGTCCCGGATTCTTCAACAGCAAGGATTGATCCGTTCTACGAGGAAAAGACCCTTGTATTAATAGGCAACATCGTGGACCCGGTAACCCGGGAGGCTTATTCCAGGGATCCCCGGCACGTGGCCCAGAAGGCGGAAAACTATTTAAGGCAGAGCGGCATCGGGGATACTGCCTTCATAGGCCCGGAGGCGGAGTTTTTCATTTTCGATGATGTCAGGTTTGACTCTCAGAGAAACAAGGCCTTCTACATGGTGGACTCGGTGGAGGGAGTTTGGAACACGGGCCGTGACGAGGCTCCCAACCTGGCATACAAGCCGCGGCACAAAGAGGGATACTTTCCGTGCCCGCCCATGGACAAAGGCCAGGACATACGCACCGAGATGATGCTAACCCTGGAGGACCTGGGCATAGATGTTGAATGCCAGCATCACGAGGTGGCAACAGCGGGCCAGGCTGAAATAGACATGCGTTTTAAGCCGCTTTTAGAGATGGGCGATCAGCTGGTGTGGTTCAAGTATATATTGAAAAATGTTGGCCACAGGCACAACAAAACCGTGACATTCATGCCCAAGCCCTTGTTTGAGGACAACGGAACGGGCATGCATACTCATGTGAGCATCTGGCGCGACGGCAACCCCCTGTTTGCGGGAGACAAGTACGCCGGGCTATCTCAGGAGGCGCTTTACGCGGTGGGCGGAATTTTAAAGCACTGCAAAGCGCTGTGTGCGTTTACCAACCCCACAACAAATTCTTACAAGCGCTTGGTACCCGGGTTTGAGGCTCCGGTGAATCTCGCATATTCGAGCAGAAACAGAAGCGCGGCTGTTAGAATTCCTATGTACTCGGCCTCGCCCAAGGCCAAGAGAATCGAATTCAGGACACCGGATCCGTCATGCAACGGTTATCTTGCCTTTTCCGCGATTCTCATGGCCGTGATTGACGGAATCGAAAACAAGATAGATCCGGGCGATCCCATGGACAAAAATATTTATGACCTTCCGCCCGAGGAGCTTGCCCAGATCGATTCCGCCCCGGGATCCCTGACAGAGGCCCTGCAGGGCCTTGCAGATGATCATGAATTTCTGCTCAAGGGCGATGTCTTCACCAAGGACGTAATCGAGCGCTGGATCGAGTACAAGACGGAAAAAGAGGTAAACGCAATAAAGCTGCGGCCCCATCCCCATGAGTTTTTCCTGTACTACGATATTTAACCCCTTCCCATGTGACCGCGTAAACCGCGGGTCTCAAAAAAAGGCGGCCCTCCGGAAACAGGGGCCGCCTTAGCTTTTAAAATACATGAGGCGGGTTCGGGCGGCATCGCGCCCGGCCCGCTTCTTGTCGTTATTCCGGGTTTTTATGGCTTTGGTTTCAGGGCGGATATATGATAAGAACCTAAATTGAGCGATTTGGGAAGAATATATATTCCGGCGGACTTAAAATATGGCAGGATGTTTTGTTTAGGGGGGGTATGATGCAGACCCGCAGGGTAATAGAGTACATTGTTGACTGGATGCGGCGGTATGCGGCTGATGCCGGTGTAAAAGGCTTTGTGGTCGGTATTTCCGGGGGGATTGATTCTGCGGTTACCTCCACCTTGTGCGCCGAAACCGGCCTTTCTGTCATTGCACTGAACATGCCCATCCGCCAGGCAGAAAACCAGAAGAGTCTTGCCGAAAGGCACGTGTCCCGGCTGCAGGAAAACTATGAAAACGTCACCGGTCACACTGCAGATCTCACCGGAGTACTGGAGGCGTTTGAAACGAATTTTCCTGCTGATATACAGGATGACCTGACCATGGCAAATACTCGCGCCAGGATCCGCATGACCGCCTTGTATGCTTTTGCAACCCATCACGGAATGCTGGTGGCCGGAACGGGCAACAAGGTGGAGGATTTCGGGGTGGGATTTTTCACCAAGTACGGCGACGGAGGGGTGGACATAGCTCCCATTGCGGATCTCATGAAATCAGAGGTCTACGAGGTCGCCCGGGGTCTTGGAATTATGGACGAAATTATTGAGACCCCGCCAACAGACGGCCTGTGGCCCGACAGCAGAACCGACGAGGAGCAGATCGGGGCAAGCTACGCGGATCTGGAATGGGCCATGCGGTTTGAGGAACAGGGAGGAGACGAGGACTCACTGACCCGGCGACAGAAAAAGGTCCTTGAGATTTACCGCAGATTAAACCGGAAAAACCGCCACAAGATGGAACCCATACCTGTGGCCGTGATTCCGGAGGAGTTAAAATAACCGCCTTCATCATACAGATGACGTCAGTCTCCCGGCAAAATCTGAGGATTCTGTAAATGACGCATGTGGACGCATTTTTTGAAATAGCAGCAATTTTAAGCCTTGCCGCAGTGCTCGGCATCATCGGCCAGAAACTGCGCCAGCCGCTTTTGATTATGTTTCTGGCAGCAGGCATTCTGGCCGGTCCCTCCTGTTTGGCAATAATAGAAAGCTACGAGCAGATAGAACTCCTGGCCCACATGGGAATAGCTTTGCTGCTGTTTATCGTGGGCTTGAAACTCGATTTAAACCTTATACGCAACACCGGCCCGGTGGCTCTGGCCACGGGGCTGGGACAGATAATATTTACATCCGCGGTAGGCTTTCTCATTGCTCTGGCACTGGGCATGGAAGTGATAAGCTCGCTCTACGTTGCCGTAGCCCTGACATTTTCCAGCACTATTATCATTGTAAAGCTGCTGTCGGATAAAAAGGAGATCGACTCTCTTCACGGCCAGATTGCACTGGGATTTTTGATCGTCCAGGACATCGCCGCCATAGCGGCTCTGGTGGTGCTGACCACGTTTGCAGCACCTGCTGCAGAAGGGCAGTCAGCCCTGGCCGAAACCCTGCTGATACTGGCAAAGGGCCTGGGCATGGTCGGGTTTGTAGGTTTTTTGATGAGATACGTAATACCGACGGTGGTTCACAGGATTGCCCATTCCCAGGAGATGCTCACCCTTTTTGCTATCGCCTGGGCAGTATGTTTCAGTGCGGGAAGCGAATGGCTGGGCTTCAGCAAGGAATTGGGGGCGTTTCTTGCCGGCATCTCGCTTGCCTCAACTGAATACAGGGACGCCATGGGCGCAAGGCTCACCGGACTGCGTGATTTTCTTCTGCTGTTTTTCTTCGTTGACCTCGGGGCCCGGCTCGACTGGTCAACCGTGGGCTCCCAGCTGGGGGCCTCAGCTATTTTTTCCGGTTTCGTTTTGATAGGCAATCCGATTATCGTGCTGATAATAATGGGATATATGGGTTACCGCCGCCGTACTGCTTTTCTGGCCGGCCTGACCGTGGCCCAGATCAGTGAATTCTCCCTTATCGTGGCTACCCTGGGTCTGGGCATAGGCCATATAACCGATGCCACCATGGGCCTGATCACCCTTGTAGGAGTGGTAACCATCTTTGCCTCCACTTATATGATACTTTATTCCGGAAAGCTTTACAGTCTTTTGTCCACCCCGCTTAAACTTTTTGAAAGGAAAAATCCTTATAGGGAAACCTCGGTTGACTCTTTGAAAGGAACGGATGCTGTGGATATTATTCTTGTGGGATTGGGAACTTACGGCAGCGGTTTTGCGGAATATCTTCTGCGGAGGAATAAAACCGTACTGGGTGTGGATTTTGATCCATCCGCCCTTGATAAATGGCGTTCCCGCGGTGTTTCCGTGCTCTACGGCGATATAGGAGACCCGGAATTTCATGAACACCTCCCCCTGGGCAAAGCCCAATGGGTGGTGAGCACTGTCAGGGACAGGGAGTTGAATCTGGGCCTTTTGCGGCATCTCAAAAATATGGGTTATAATGTCAAGGTAGCGCTTACCGCGGCTAATGAAACCGAGGCCGGGGCTTTTGAAAAGGAGGATGCGCGCGTTGTTTTCCGTCCGTTTATAGATGCCGCGGAACAGGCGGCAGACTCCCTGACCCAGGCCATGGATATGCTGCCCGAGAAAGTCAACTGGCCTATTGCCTTCCGGGAGGTCAGGATCAGGACTGAATCATCTGTTGCGGGCAGGACAATCAGAAATATTCCGTTGAGATCGGCGATGGGGGTATCCATTCTCGCTGTAAGCCGGGCCGGGCGGGTTTATTATGACCCGGGGCCTTCTTTCCAGGTATATCCGGGAGACAGGCTTGTTATCATGGGGCCTCCCGGGGAATTAAGAGAAGCCGAGGCAATGCTGAATGAACTTGAAATGGAAACCGGTGCTGAGTATACAGACAGATTTGAAGTTGAAGAAGTACGGATAGCAGACGATTCCAGTCTGGATGGCAGGACGCTGGCCGAAGTTGAGTTCCGTCAGTATTATGAGGTCACGGTAATAGGAATTCAGCGTGGCGAGCAGCAAATAAGAAGCGTCGATCCGCGGGAAAAATTGTGCGGCGGAGATATTCTTATCGTTATAGGGCCTGCCGGCGCGGTTAAAAACCTGAAAAATGAAGAACCGCTTTGACATAATCTGCCTGCTGCCGATATTTTTTTATGAAGAGGAGAAGGAGGCGCTTATGCTCGGCGCAATTGCAGGAGACATAACAGGTTCTGTGTATGAAGCCAGGCCGGTCAAAACAAAAGATTTTCCTCTTTTTTCCCGGGGGTGTACTTTTACGGACGATACTGTTTTGACAGTGGCGGTGGCCGATGCCATAGTGAATAATACAGGCTATATTGACAAGTTCCACGAATACTTTGAAAGATACCCTTACGCAGGCTTCGGCGGTTCGTTTATGAAATGGGCAATGCAGCGTTTGCGAAAGCCTTATTACAGTTTCGGAAACGGATCGGCAATGCGCGTAAGCCCGGTGGGTTTTGCATTTGAGGATCTGGAAAGGGTGCTGGCAGAGGCTGAAAAAAGCGCGGCCGTGACCCATAATCATCCTGAAGGGATAAAGGGCGCCCAGGCGGCCGCGGCTGCAGTATTTATGGCCAAAACAGGGTCGGAAAAGACGGAGATCCGGAATTTTATCACAAAAAGATTCGGCTACAGCCTTGACGAACCCCTGGAGGATATCCGTAAGACATACAGATTTGACGTGACCTGCCAGGGTTCGGTGCCCCAGTCTATAATAGCATTTCTTGAGGGCAAAGACTGGGAGGATACTGTAAGAAACGCGGTCTCCCTGGGAGGGGATGCAGACACCATGGCGGCAATCGCGGGCGCAATTGCAGAAGCATATTACGGGATGCCCGAACACATAACCCAAAAGGCCCTTTCGTTTTTAGATGATGCGTTAATACAGGTGGTGGAAGAGTTTGCCCGAAGATTCATGGTTTCTTATTAAAAATTAAAATTGCTTTTTACGAGAGCTTCATTATTATCCGGGGAACAAAGAATCATGACACGGCGGCACAGCGGCACTGATGAAAAATGGATCAATAAACTGATCAGTTTTTTCAGGCAGATGCCCCGCAGGAAACCCGATGCCTCGGAGACCGATTATTCGGGCTGGCATCAGAGCGAAGAGCAGTACCGGAAAGAGCAGGCCGAGTGGCTCAGGCAGGTAGAGGAGCGCAAAAAAAAGGAAAAACCCGGAAATGAGAACAGCCGGAAATGAGGGGCCCGAAGCCCTGGTCCGCCGGGTTGGATGGTGGGGGTTTGCAGTCAACCTGTCGCTTGCGGCCTTCAAGGTTGCGGCCGGGTGGCTGGGCAACAGCCACGCGGTTATGGCGGACGGAATCCACAGCATTACTGATATCATCACTGACGCAGCGGTAATCCTGGGTTCGTATTTCTGGTCCAGGCCTGCCGATGATACCCACCCATACGGGCATAAGCGTCTTGAGACAACAATATCCATATTTATAGGTGCAACGCTTTTCATGGTCGGTGCCGGCATCGGCTGGGATGCGGCTGCCTCCATGTATGAGCCGCATGCCGGGCATCCCGGAATGTTGGCTTTCGCGGCTGCGGCAGTGTCTATAATAATCAAGGAAACCCTGTATCAGTGGACGAGGAATGCCGGCAGGCGGGCCAGAAGTGCGTCTTTGACTGCAAATGCATGGCATCACCGCCTTGACGCATTTAGTTCCATACCGGTACTTGCGGCAGTGGGCGTGGCTTTTTTCTACCCTCAATTTCATGTTCTCGATCATGTGGCAGCTTTTTTAGTGGCCATACTGATCTGTTACGCAGCCGTGGGAATCGTTCTTTCAGGATTCAGGGAACTTATTGACCAGGGGGCGCCGCCCGAGGTATGCGAACAGATAAGCCGTATAGTGACGAGTCATCCATCGGTCCGTCAGGCGCACAATATACGCACAAGATATGCGGGAAACCGTCTGTGCGTTGATCTTCATGTGGTGGTGGACAGTTGGATGACCGTATACGAGGGGCACATGGTGGCAGAGCAGATAAAGAAGATGCTGCTTGATCAGGGGCCTGATATTCTGGATGCCGAAGTCCATATCGAGCCTCTGGAAGCGGCGGTTTAGGAGCCGGCTAGAACCTTTCAATAAGCTTGTCTATGAGATAGGAGCTTTCCCGGATGGCCTGTTCGCTGAAAGGCCCGAACCATTCGGCTATCTTTTTGAACTCTTCTATGAATTGCTCCCTGTCGCCTTTTTCGACCATGTCCAGATTTTCGTACATGTTCTGTATATATGATTTTAAAAGCTCCCGTCTCTTTTCGGATGCAAAGATGATTTCCGCATACATGGCCGGGTCCTGGGCAAACAGCCTGCCGACCATGCCCAGTTCCAGGCGGTAGATGGGGCTGGAGAATTCCAGGGTTCTTGCTATGGGAACCCTTTTTTGCTCCAGGAACTGTCCGAAGGCAAATGTGGCAAAATGCCGCAGGGACTGGACCACAGCCATTATATCGTCGTGTTCCTCCGCGGAGGAGGTAACTATCACCGCCCCCCAGGCGGCAAACTGCTCAAGGACCCACTGGCATTTTTTCTCGTCGCGGCCCGGGGTGGCAACCACTATCTGCTTGTCAAGAGACGAGGTGGTCGGGCCGAAAAGGGGGTGCAGGCCTATGACCGGCCCCTTGTGGGCCTCTATCATTGCATCAAGGGGCTCCTGCTTTATGCTGGTGATGTCTGCTAAAATTGTCTTTTCAGGCAGATGGGGGGCAAGGGCGAAGACTGTTTGCGGGGTTTTTTCAATGGGCACGGATACTATGGCAAGATCCGCGTCCCTGCACAGTTCTTCGGCCCGCTCCCAATCATTTCTGCCCATCAGGCGGACATGGTAGCCTGCCCGGGAAAAGCATGCCTCGAAATATCTCCCCATTTCCCCGTAGCCGCCCACTATCACAACCACCGCTCCCGGCTTTACACTTTTTTCCCGCATCTGTCCGGTCTGCTCCACCCTGGACCGGCGAAGAACAGTTCTGTAGATCTCCTCTACAAAATTTGGTTCCAGACCCGCCTGCCTGCCCTGCCTGCGCCTGACTGAGATAAGGTCCTCTTCCCTGGCGGGATGATAGACCGGCAGATGATGCTTTTTCTTGATATCCACTATCCGGCTTACAATCTCCATGCGCCTTGCCAGGAGGGATACGATTTTTTCGTCCGCCTCGTCTATTTTTTTGCGCAGAGCTTCGATTTCCTTTTCATTTCCGCCGTGGTTTTCATCCGTCATAATTTTCCCCTTAATACAGCCCTGGTTGATAATCAAAACAACTTCAAGATGATATAGAAACCCGTCAGGATGTCAAGGATAACAGAATAGCCCTGATCCCGGGCTCCGGGTTTATTGTCCCGGGTTTTTATTGAGAAATAACCCGGGAGTCGAGCTCAGTCTTTGCAGGGACTGTATCAGTTCACCAAAAGAACCGAGATTGTATTTGGCTTGTGATGCTCTAATGCGTTATTATAAATTTTTAACTATTGTATTCATACCGCAGCCCGGGAGACCGCATATGAAGCGCAGGATAATTTTTTCTCTTTTAGCAGGTGCAGTGCTCTCAGGCATTGGGTTTTATTTTGCTTTTCGCAATGTGCCGGTTCAACTTCTTGCAGAAAGCCTGGCCCGGGTAAATTACCTGTGGCTGCTTCCAGGGGCCGCGGTTGGGCTTTTTTCCTTTGCGGTAAGGGCCGTTCGCTGGCGGCTGATCCTCGGCACCACCCTGAAACTGAGTTTTTTTTCAGCCTTTCACCCTGTGATGATCGCCTTCATGATAAATTCTGTGCTGCCCGGACGTATAGGCGAGCTTGCCCGGCCGGCGATAATAAAAAAACAGGACAATGTCCCTTTTACCCTGGGCCTTACCACCATTGCCGCAGAGCGCTTTCTTGACGCGATAACCCTTATCGCTCTTTTTGCATGGGTGCTTGCAACCGTGCATATTGATCCGGATCTTGAGGCCGGATTCCAAGGGCGCCGGCTTGACCGCCAAACTCTGGAGAATCTTTCGGCCGCCCTGGTCAGGTTTTGCATTATAGCGGCGGCAGTTATAGCGGCTATCAGCATTCCGGCTGTAGAGCGCTTTTTAAAGAAAATCATCGCCAAAGCGCCTTTTGTGATTTTGCCGGCAAACAGCCGTCTTGCAGAAAAGGTGCACGAAAAAGTTTCCGTCCCCTTGACCGGGGTACTTGAGAACTTTCTCGCGGGGATTTCCATGGTAAAGCGGCCGGCGGTGCTGTTTATGTGTGTGCTGTATTCTTTTGCAATCTGGCTGCTGCAGGCCGCCGCCCTATACGTGCTGAGCCTGGGCTTTCCGGGCTTTTCTCTGGGGTTTGCGGAGATGACCACAGTGTTTGTTATTATCTGTTTTTTTATAATGCTTCCCTCGGTGCCGGGATACTGGGGCCTGTGGGAGGCAGGCGGGGTTTTTGCCATGGCTCTTTTCGGGGTGGCCTCAAACACTGCCGCGGGATTTTCTCTTATGAGCCATATAATGCTGGGGGTTCCGGTGGTGATTACGGGTATTTTTTCAGCGTTTGTAACCGGGGTAAATATACTTAGGATAACCTCGGAAGAGGGGGGTAAGGCAGGCGGCAAGGGCGGTCCTAAAGTCCGCTGAGCAGAAATTTTCCAGCCTGTTTTTCAGACAGCGGCTCGCTGTAGAACCATCCCTGGCCGTATTCGCACCCCATTTCATGCAAAGTATTGGCTTCTTCGCGTTTTTCCAGGCCCTCGGCAATCACGTTCATACCCAGCCGGTGGGCAAGCTCTATGGTGCTTCCCACGATGGCCTGGTTGCGTGGGGTCATTTGTATGTTACGGATAAGGGACCTGTCTATTTTAAGGGTGTCAAAAGGAAACCGGTTGAGATAGTTTAATGAGCAATATCCCTTCCCGAAGTCATCAAGGGAGGTTCGGACATTTATACAGGAGAGTTCATTTAAAATTTCAGTAAGGCGCTCCGTATTTTCAATAAGGGCGGTCTCTGTGAGTTCCAGACTGATATGCCGGCTGTTTGTCCCTGTTTTTTCAAGTGCTTCCTGCAGTATGGGGAGAAAGTTATTATCGGCAAACTGGTGCGCCGATACATTGACACTTATCGTGAAATGGTTGTTTTTGCCGACTTGTTTTTCCCATTCAGAAGCCTGGCGGCAAACTTCGTAGAGAACCCAGTTGCCCAGGGGGATGATCAGACCCGTATCTTCGGCAATAGGAATGAAACCGTCGGGCATTATTATACCCTTTTCCGGATGTATCCATCTGATCAGAGCTTCATACCCCGCTATACTTCCGTTTTGCATGTGCACAATGGGCTGATAATAAATCAGGAACTGGTGATTGTGTAAAGCCCGGCGAAGATCCGGCTCCAGGGCCAGCCTCCGCATTGCCTCCTGGTGCAGGGTGTCGTCAAATATTTTGAATCCGCCCCTTAACCCCGCCCGGCTGGCAGCAAGTCCGGAGTCCCGGTACATTGTTTCAGCGCTTTTGTAGGGTGGATTGTTGTAGACCACCCCTACGTTGACTTTCCCTGTTATATCGTGCCCTGCAAGATTCACTGGCGAACTTAAGGTTTCATGGATTCTGATTGCCTCTGCGTTGCCCCTGGCTGCCGATGAAAGATCAAAGAGCAGGACGGCAAAGGCCTGTTCTCCGGCTCTGGCAAGCAGTGCGTCGTCTGGAAGTATGGCGCGAAGCTGCTTGGCTCGTTTTACAAGGTATTCATTTGCAGCCCTCCGTCCCAGGGATTCAAATATCATATTATATTTGCCCATCTGCACGCAAAGCACTGCAAACAGGGATGGGTGGCGGTCGCTTCTGTGGATTTGCTCGTTTAAGCGCTGGAGGAAATATTTTTGGTTGGGCAGACCGGTTGCCGAGTCGTACATTTTGAGATATTCTTTTTCAATATCCTGGAGCCGTTTTTTCTCCAGGCTGGCCAGGATTCTTGCACGCAGCATCACGGGGTTAAACGGCTTTGTAAGGTATTCCTCGGCGCCGCGTTCAATGCAGGTAACGGCGCTGTCCATGTCGTCCACCGCCGTTACCATTATTACCGGGATATGCCGGAGATTGACGTCGGCCTTCATTTTTTTTAAAACTTCATGTCCGTCCATTTCCGGCATCATTACATCGAGCAGCGCCAGATCAATCCTGGTGTTTTCGAGGATCTCCAGGGCCTGCCTTCCGGTCTCGGCCTCGTAAACGGCCGAAAAGCCGAGCTTTGACAGCATCTTGACCATGGTGGCCCTGCTGGATTTGACGTCTTCGGCCACAAGGATTGCAACATCATTGTTCATAAGGGGTGTTGCCTATTCGCCCTTAAATTTGGGCTTCCGTTTTTCCAGGAATGCAGTAAATCCCTCTGTCGCGTCCTTTGAGGAGCCGGCTTTCCGGCTTCCTTCGCGTTCTACTTTCAGGCCCTGTTCTATGCCCTCGTAAATGCCCGCACTCATGGCCCGCAGCACACATCCTACCGCCACGGGAGGTCTTTCTGTCAGCTCCTGGGCCAGGGATGTGGCTTCATCCATAAGTTTTTCAGGCGGCACGATCTGGTTTACCAGGCCTGCTTCCAGGGCTTCGGCCGCGCTTAGCCGCTTTGAAAAAAGGATCATGTCCAGGGCTTTTGCCTTGCCGACTTCTTTCATGAGGCGCTGGGTTCCTCCCCAGCCCGGGATTATTCCCAGGTTGAGTTCTGTAAGGCCCACCTGGGCCTTGGGGGAATCGGCCATGATCCGGAAGTGACAGCAAAGTGAAAGCTCAAGTCCCCCGCCGAAGGCGTGGCCGTTTATGGCTGCAATAAACGGCTTTTCAAATCTGTCAATCCTGGTCCACAACTCCTGGCCTTTGGGGCCTGTTTTGTCCGAGTTGGCGGCGTCTTTTACGTCAAAGCCCGCGGAAAAGCATTTTTCCCCTGCACCGGTGAGGATTACAACCCTGATGTTTTTGTCGTTTTCAACCTTGTCGAGTTTTTCCTCAAAGTCCTCCAGGGCTGCCAGACTCCAGGCGTTTGCGGGCTCGCGGTTAAAAGTGATAGTGGCGATATGGCCGTTTACTTCCAGAATGTTTGTTTCCTCTGCCATAACTGCTCCTTGGTGGTTAGGGTTTTGTGTTTATATTTTCGGCTCCTGCATTAGTTACTACACACAGCCGAATCCTGCTTCTTCTATCTCAACGGCCGCTCCGCAGCCATCGCTTATGGAGTCCAGTCTTCCCATGGTTGTCGGCAGTACTGTCCTGATATAGAATTCCGCGGTCTTGAGCTGGCCGTTGTAAAAGTCCCGGTCTTTTTTCTTTGCCTTGCCCGCCAGTTTTTCGGAAGCTATATTCGCCCTCCACAGAAGCATCCAGCTTATCATTACGTCGCCTATAACATCCAAAAACGGCCATGAATGAGCAAAGGCAACTCGCATATTCTCCGACATGGCGTTTTTGCCAAGCTGCATTGACACTTCCCCGATCCTGTCAACTGCATTATCCACTTTTTCCGCCAAAGGTGCAAGGGTTTCGTTTTCTTTTGCAGAAGAAACCGTTTTTTTCATTTCACCGAGCAGGTTTGCAAAAATCTGCCCTTTTTTCATACCGAGTTTTCTGCCGAGCATGTCCATTGCCTGTATGCCGCTTGTGCCTTCGAATATTGAGGTTATCTTGCAGTCCCTTGCATACTGCTCAACCGGGTAGTCCTTTGTATATCCGGCCCCGCCGTATACTTGTATGGCCTGGACGCAGACGTCATAGCTATGTACAGACAGATAATCTTTTATTACGGGAGTCAGCAGGTCGTATATTTCCGAGGTAAACTGGCGTTCTTCTTCGGTTTCAGCAATCTGAGCCTTGCTGCGGCAGGTGGCTGCGTAATAGAACAGACTGCGCATCCCGTCCACATAGGCTTTCATCCAAAGCAGCATTCGCCGCACGTCCGGATGCTTGATAATGGGAACCGAAGGTGCCTCCTTATTGAAAAAGTCATTCATATCCCTGCCCTGGATGCGATCCCGTGCGTAATTGACAGCCAGTGCATAGGCAGAGGAGGCGAAAGACAGTGCCTGAAGGCCGGTGGACATGCGCGCCCCGTTCATCATGTTAAACATTATGCGCATGCCTTTTCGCTCCTCTCCTAAAAGATATCCGACGCACCTGCCCTTTGAGCCCAGGGCCATGCTGCAGGTGGCGTTGCCGTGGATCCCGTGCTTTTCCTCGGCCCCGGTGCATACAATGTCGTTTCGTTCCCCCGGGGTGCCGTCTTCATTTAAAAGGTATTTGGGGACTATGAATATCGAGATGCCCTTGGTTCCGGGGGGATCCCCTTCTATTCTGGCGAGAACCGGGTGGATTATATTTTCACAAAGATCGTGCTCGCCGACTGTTATAAAAATTTTGTTTCCTGTGAGGCTGTAGGTGCCGTCCTCGTTTCTTTCCGCTGTTGTGGTAAGCGCCCCCACGTCAGAACCTGCCTGTGGTTCAGTTAGAAGCATTGTGCCACCCCACTGACCCTGCACCAGTTTTTCCACATAGGCTTCTCTTTGCTCCTGGGTGCCGTATTGGTGTATCATTTCCGCAGTACCGATGCCCATGGTCGCATATACATACAGCGACCAGTTGGCCCCCATGAAGTATTCGCTTGTTGCGGCGGCCACCAGTGCGGGGGCTCCCTGGCCGCCCATTTCCTGGGGCGCCCCGAGGCATCCCCATTCGCCTTCGAGCAGTAGTTTGTGGGGGCGGTGGAAGCAATCGGGCACTTTGACCACTCCATTTTCAAATTTAACACCCTCCCGGTCGCCTTCCTGGTTGGTGGGAAGCATTTCCTTTATGGCCAGGTTGCGCGCTTCGGTGAGGATCATGTCACATGCCTTCCGGTTAAACTCTTTGTAGCGCCGGGCTTTCAGAAGTTCTTCTCCGTTCATCTGCTCCCAGATTACAAAATCAACATCCCGCCTGTCTGCCAGTTGTTGTGCCATAATAATTTGTGTCCTTTCCTGTGGTTATTGAATCCAAAAAACGCCGGACTACAAGCTTCGTCCTTGAGTTGCCGGCCTTTTAAAAGTTTCTCGACATGTTTGCAGAAAACGTGTAGTATGCTACACGATAATAATGCACAATACTTAACCGGTAATTTTTGTCAATAAAAAACCATAAAAGATAAGTCCTCTGCCCGGGCCGAAGACCCTTATTTTAAGGAGCATCCGTGAAAATAAGCGAACTGGTAAAAAAAACAGGCGTTTCCAAGGAAACCATACATTACTATATCCGCGAAGAGGTTTTGCCCAAGCCGCACAAGACCGGGAGCAACACGGCCGATTACAGCGCGGATTATGTGGAGCAGATCCGCCTGATAAAGGCGCTGCGGGAAAATTATTTTCTGCCCATTCCTGTTATAAAAAAGCTTATGAAAAAGCACAGCAGGCAGTCGCCGGCCGACCGTTCAGCTTTCAGGTTCATCTCCCAGTACATTCGCCCTCTGGATCAGCTGATCCCGGAGGGAGTAACCGGGCGCAAAGCTTTTATAGAGGCAACCGGAATAAGTGAAAAATGGCTCGGTAAAATGGAGCAATGGGGGATTATCACCGCAGAAGATAGAAACGGCAAGCCCTACTACTCACAGGACGATGTGATCATAGGCCGTTTGCTGGTCGACATGGACCGTATCGGAATCGGACCCAGAGACGGATTCGATCCTTCCGAATTGCGGGATTTTACTGATCTGTTCCGCGGCCTTGTTGCGAGAAATGTCCAGCGGATAAGGGAATTCGGCCGGCAGAAGGCGGAACGCGGGGAACACTGGGAAAAAAGCAGCCAGTCAACCGAGGTCATGAGTCTGTTTTTTTATCATATTTACCGTAAAATGGTAAAAGAGGAGTACCGGAGGTATTTTAATCAAAACGGCCGGGAAAGCCCAGATGAAAATTAAGGGCGCCGCTCCGTGTTTTTGTTTCTGCCTAAATTGAGGTTCTGAACTCATAATAGGCGGCCGATCTTGAAAGTGCGGTCAGGGCCCGGTCCAGGCCCTCATACACCGGTATCCCGGCATCAAGAAGTATCTTTTCAACTTTGATGCGGCAGTCTCTGATATCCGGATCAGGCTGATATTGTCTCCATACCACAACCAGGGGCTTGCCGTTTGTATACCGGCGAGCCTGTTCAGCGATATACCTGCCCAGTTTTTCCGCATGGGTTCCGTCCTCCAGGCCGTAGATCCAGTCAAAATGCAAGGAGATCACAAACATGTCAAGATCAGGCTCCGGCGACAGCATTTCAAGGGTGGAGCCCAGCAGCTCCGGCTTTAGAAAAAGCACATGGGCGTCAATGGGATTGCGGATCATTGTCCCTGCCGGTGGAATATATTTGCGCAGACGAGTCATGACTTCTTTTGACAAAGCCGGAAGCTGAAGCCCGGCCCTGGCGCATGAGTCTGCTGCCGCAACCCCTATGCCGCCGCCGGTGCCCAGAACCACAACGTTTCTGCCGGTCCACGGGTTCAGGCGATGCAGGACCAGTGCGATCTCCGCCATTTGCTCCAGGGAGTCGGCGGGTATGATGCCGGTCTGGCGGAAAAACGCCTTCCATATTTTCTCTCCCCCTGCCATGGCGCCTGTATGGGAGGCCACGGCGCGGGCCCCGGATTCGGTCATGCCGCCCTTGAACATGATAATCGGTTTTTCGGTGTTGATGCTTGCCGCCAGATCCAGGAGCCGGCGGCCGTTTTTGACGCCTTCCATATACATTGCGATAATTTCGGTTTTTTCGTCCCTGCCAAGGTAATCCAGAAAATCCGGAGCATCCAGGGTCAGTGCATTTCCGTAGCTTATGACCTTGCTGAAATAAAGCCCCAGCCGACCCGCTGCATAGCAGGTAAAATCCTGGGCGTGTCCGCCGCTCTGACTGATAAAGGCCAGGGGCCCGCTTTGACGGGCGGCGTCACGCCATGTCATCAGGCGTGATTCAGGTACATAAAAACCCATGCAGTTGGGCCCTACCACATGCAGATCACCTTCGGCAGCAATACGCGTAATTTCCTCCTGGAGCCGGATGCCTTCCGGTTCACCGGTTTCCCGGAATCCCGAGGAAAAAATATGGATATTTCTGTTGCCCGAGGCAATGCAGTCTCTTAAGGCATCCGGCACCACACGTCCGGGTACGGAAATTATCACCAGGTCTACTGATTCAGGTAAATCGCAGAGGCTTGGGTAGGCCTTGATTCCGTCGATTTCATCTGCATTGGGATTTATCGGGTACAGTTTTCCCGTGAATCCGAAATTGCGTATACATGCAAACATTCCGGGATATGTCCCCATGGTTGTCCGGGCTGCGCCCACCACGGCAATGGAGCTTGGATGGGTCATGGTCCCAAGGGCTTTTCGGATTTCCGCGTTCCGATCTTCCTGGTTCTGCACGATGTCCTGTGCTGCATATGTCGGATCGCCCGAGCCGTCTATAACCACAAGCGCGTCCACCGCGGTTACGGCGCCGTGATCTGAAACAATCAACGGATTTATATCAACTTCCCTTATCTCCGGATGCTGCATGCCGAGACGGCAAAGGCCGGTAAGCACTGCGGCAAGCTGCTCCCTGTCAGCAGCAGCCTTTCCCCTGAAGCCGTAAAGAAGTTTGCCCGAGGACAGCTCGTCTGTCATTTCAAGGGCCTGCTCAGAGCTGACAGGCGCTATCCTGAAGGCAACATCACCTATGGCTTCTGCAAAAACACCTCCAAGGCCGAACATGATTACCGGTCCGAACTGGGGATCGCGGAACAGGCCTGCAACAAACTCCCTGCTGCCGGATACCATGGGCTGAACAAGGCACCCCTCCCAGTCATCTGCAGCCGCGGCCCTGATGCTGTCAAAGTTCTGTCTCACTTCTTCGGCTGAATACAGGCCGAGCCTTACAAGGCCTTTTTCCGTCTTGTGAGTCAGCCGGCTGCCAAGGCCTTTTAACACAACCGGAAATCCGGTCTCCTCTGCACGTGCAGCAGCTTCATCGGCACTGGCCGCTACGAATTCCGCTGCCACAGGGACACCAAAGGATCCCAGCAGCTTTTTGGATTCAGCTTCATTGAGGGCTCGTCTGCCCTTTTTCAGGTATTCGGCAATTTGCTGGTCTGTTTGAAACACGGTCACCTCGTTGTTGTTTTCAGCGGGCTCTGTTACAGGCAAAAGTTTCAGCTCAATCTGCTTTTATGGATTTTTGTACGGGTAATCCAAAGGGTTTAAATATCACGGCGCGGTTTTGTTTGGAAATGTTTTTTTTATGGTTTCTTCCGCTGCAGGGTGGGGGCTGTGTATTTAAAGCTTGCATCTATGGATTAAAAATATTACTATTTATTAATAAATTTTTATTTTAACCAAAAAGAGAGTAAATGACACAACAACAATTGATTGACCGTACCTCCGGCGATAACCCGGGGGACACCGGCGAAGATGAAGAAACCCGACAATTAGAAGAACCTGAAACACAGCATTGCCGCTTTACTGACTTTGACCTGCCGGCCCCGTTAATGAGGGCCATTGAAGACCTTGGTTTTACCCGCTGCACACCCATTCAGGCAGATATTCTTCCCGCGGCCCTGTCCGGCAGGGATGCCAGCGGCCGGGCACAGACCGGCACGGGGAAAACTGCGGCCTTTTTGATAGCCCTGTTTGCAAGGCTTCTGGGAAGCCCGGCGAATGAAAAACGGAAAAAAGGCGCCCCCAGGGTGCTGATTCTGGCGCCCACCAGGGAGCTGGTTATGCAGATAAGCCAGGAGGCCGGCCAGCTTGGCAAATATTGCGATTTAAATATTCTGTCTGTTTTTGGAGGCATGGACTACGTCAAACAGCAGAACCGACTGCGTGAAAAAGCCGTGGATGTAGTGGTTGCAACGCCGGGCAGGCTGCTGGATTTCAAGCGGCGCGGGGTGGTTTCGTTAAAAGAGGTCGATGCACTGGTCATTGACGAGGCCGACCGTATGCTTGACATGGGATTTATCCCGGATGTGCGCAAAATTATACAAAGTACCCCCAATAAGGGCATGCGCCAGACCATGCTGTTTTCGGCCACGCTTACCCGGGAGATTATGCGGCTTTCAGAACAGTGGACAAAGGATCCGGTGACAGTTGAAATCGAACCTGACCAGGTGGCAGTGGATACAGTGGACCAGGTTATATATATTGTTACCATGGAGGAGAAATTCGGTCTGCTCTATAATATTATCGTAAAACAGGATCTGGACCGGGTACTTGTATTCTGCAACCGCAAGGATGAGGTAAGACGCCTGACAGAAACGTTTTCCGCTTACGGAATCAATTGTGCAATGATATCCGGAGATGTGGATCAGAAAAAGCGAATGTCCAGGCTTGAAGCTTTTAAGGCCGGAAAAATCCGGGTGCTTGTGGCAACCGATGTTGCCGGCCGTGGCATACATATCGAGGGCATGAATCACGTAGTCAATTTCAAGCTTCCCCATGATCCGGAAGATTATGTCCACCGCATAGGCCGGACCGGCAGGGCGGGGGCAGCCGGAACAGCCATCAGTTTTGCAGACGAAGACGATGCCTTCTACATACCTGCAATTGAAAAATATCTGGGCCGGAGTCTTGCCTGCATAGATCCCCCCGAGGATTGGCTGGACATGCCCCGGGCCCCGAAACGTCAGGGAAAGTCTGGGAAAAAGCGCTGACCTTCCGTTATCCTCCAAACTCCGCGTTTTCTGTTTTTTTACGAAAAGGTTTAAAAGATTTCCCGTAATGTGCCGAAAGGTAAATCAGGGAAAATCCCTATTTTACTCTTGACGTAGCCGGGCCTTATTCATTATTGAAACAAAAAACGTTTGCCCGGCAAGTTTGCGGATAAATTCGTGAATCCGAAAAGAAAAAAGGCCACAGGAGGAGGCCATGTCCAATCCGAATGTACTGTCCGGGCTGATTCCCGCTGAGGAACGCCGGGATTTTTCAGACTTTATATATATGCTGCGCACGGGGGAAAAGAAATACCTGCTGCGAAACGATATCTGGCTCAAATGGATGGGCTGGTGCCGGGAGAATGGAAAAGATGAGGAATTTACTGAAAAATCGGCCATCGCCCAGTTTCTTTCCAGGGTACCTGAAATGCTTTTTCCCGACAGCATTGCCCTGATCCTTTACCGCTATACAATGGCCAGGTACCGGATTTTTCGGCTGAGCGCGGACAGGTCTTACATGGAGGAGATTTCGGTTAACCGCTACCTGGATTACAAGGATGCCCATGTGCTGGAAAACGGGGCCGGAGCCAACCGCGATGCCTTAGAACTCGATTTTCTGCCTTTCTACGATTATGCGCCCACGATAAAAAACGTAAAAAATGTGGGAAACGGCATAAGTTACCTGAACAAGTACATGTCGAGCAGTCTTTTCCACAGGCCCGAGCAATGGGGCAGAAAACTTTTCGAATTTCTTCGTATACATAAAATAAACGGCCAGCAGCTTCTTGTAAACCCGGATATTTTAAAGGGCGTGGACGATTTTCTATCCGCTCTGGAGGAAAGCATAGAGGAACTTGGGCACCAGGAGCCTGAAATGCCCTATGAGCAGTTAAAGCCGGATTTAAAGACCAAAGGGTTTGAACCGGGCTGGGGCAATACCGCGGGCCGGGTGCTGGAGACAATGAAGACGCTGTACGGACTTTTCTATGAGCCTCACAGTGCCGATCTTGAGAAATTTGTCTCCAGGGTGCCCATGATATCCAAGGTGGCCATCCTTTCGCCCCACGGATGGTTTGCCCAGGAAAACGTTCTGGGAAAACCCGATACAGGCGGGCAGGTGATCTATATTTTAGATCAGGTGCGCGCCCTGGAAGCCCATATGGTAAGGCAGTTCGAGAATTCAGGCATTGACGTCACGCCCCGTGTGATTGTTGTAACCCGCCTTATTCCAAATGCCGGAAACACCACCTGCAACCACCCCAAAGAAGATATTCTGGGCACTGAGTATTCCTATATTCTCAGGATCCCTTTTTACGACAAACATGGACGGCCCCTGGAAAACTGGGTGTCCAGATTCAAGATATGGCCTTATCTTGACAGGTTCGCATCGGACTGCGAACGCGAACTTCTGGCTGAATTCCATGGCCGCCCCGATCTTATTATCGGTAATTATTCCGATGGCAACCTGGTGGCAACTCTTCTTTCCGACAGGATGGACGTGATCCAGTGCACAATCGCCCATGCCCTGGAAAAGACCAAGTATCTGTTCTCGGATCTGTACTGGCAGGACATGGAGCAGGATTATCATTTTTCCTGTCAATTTACAGCGGATCTTTTGTCCATGAACAAGTCGGACTTTATAATAACCAGCACCTACCAGGAGATCGCGGGCACCGAGACACGCTTCGGGCAGTATGAATCCTATCAGTTCTATACCATGCCCGGTCTCTACCAGGTTGTAAACGGGGTAAATCTCTTTAATCCCAAGTTCAACGTGGTCCCCCCGGGGGTGGATGAGGAAAATTATTTTCCTTATTATGAAGAGAACCGCCGTTCTTCTGCAAGGCGCATTCAGTGGGAGGAGAGGCTTTTTTCACTGGAGCATCTCGATATATTCGGCAGGCTTGAAAATCCGGAAAAACCGGCTGTTTTCACCATGGCCCGGCTGGACAGGATAAAGAACATAACCGGGCTGGTAGAGGCATTCGGTATGCACCCCGAGCTGAAAAATTACTGTAATCTTATAGTGGCCGCCGGTACCATCCATTTCGAAGAGTCAGACGATCCGGAGGAGCAAACAGAGATCCGGCGGATGTATGAACTCATAGAGACCTATGACTTAAAGGGTCATATCAGGTGGCTGCCAAGCGTGCCCAAGGAGGAGACCGGGGAAGTATATCGTATTATTGCCGACAGGGGTGGGCTGTTTGTCCAGCCCGCACTATTTGAGGCATTCGGCCTGACCGTGCTCGAAGCCATGCAGTGCGGACTGCCCACATTCGGTCCTGTATTCGGCGGGCCCTCGGAGATCATCAGGGACGGGGAAAGCGGATATCTTATGAACACGAGCCAGCCGGACCTCATAGCGGAAGTAATCTGGAATTTTGTATCGGAATGCCGGAAAAATCCGGATAAATGGGAGCAGATTTCAAAAGGCGGCATAAAGCGTGTAAACGAGGCCTATACCTGGAGGCGCTACAGTGAAAAGCTTTTCAGCCTTACAAAACTCTACGGATTCTGGCGTTATACCGAGTCCCAGCATGGAATGGTAAAACTTGACCGTTACTGCGATCTTTTATATCATTTGTTTTTAAAACCCCGTTCAGAAGCAATAGAGCAGTAGACTCAGCCTGCACTTATCTATTCCTAAATTTAGGCTATTATTACATATTACCTGGTGAATCTGTTCCGGACTGTGGCAAAAGCATTTTGGCTTCAAGGCTTGTGAGCATATCGCGCATTTGAGCCGAGATCTCAAGGTATTTGCGGCTTAGCTCCGCCCTTGAATCCGAGTGCAGCCTGTTGATCTTGTGCTGCATCTGCTTGAGATATCTCATGCGGGTGTTCCAGAGTTTTCTTATGTTGTTTATCTGTTGGTTTGATCCGGACATGGCCGCACTTGAGCATCGGTTAACCCGGTCCACAAATTTGCGGTATTTTTTGTCCAGAATATCGGCTATTTTTTCCTTTTTGAGCGTCTGGCGGGTAATGGCGTGATAGTGATGCCCGTAAATGGAAAATGTTACTGCCTCGCCGAAAAGATCCCGGTTTTTAAACAGGTTACGAACCAGGTATTTAATATAGTTGAATCCGTAAGGTGTAAAAGGCTGCCGCAGAAGCGAGCGGAAGAATGTTTTGATTTCTCCGGCGCCGATTTTGCGCTGATAGAGCTGCCTGTATTCAATCCTGTCAAGCAATTGATTGCACCTGGCGAAATAGTTTTTAAGGCTTATATCATAGAGATTAGCCAGAATTTTCCTGTAGCCCTGCCTCAAAATTTCCGGCTCCATAACTGTTTTAAAATTGGTATGCATGGCATGGGTGTTGTTTCCGCAGGACTGGCCCAGAATCCGTCCCTCTTTTTCGAGTCTTTCATAGAGGCGGGTTCCGGGCAGCGCGTTTAAAAGGCCTATCATGGCCTGGGGTATTGCGTTTTTCTGGATGAATTCAATCTGGAGGTCAAAGATGTCTTCCGTGTCGTTGTCAAAGCCCAGGATGAATCCTGCCAGCACTTCGATGCCGTTTTTCTGGATGGTTCTTACGGCAGCCCCCATGTCTGATTTTATGTTCTGGACTTTGCCGGTTTCCGCCAATCCTTCCGGGCTGGGGGTTTCAATTCCTATAAATACCGAGTTGAAACCGGCTTCCCGCATACCCGTCATAAGTTCCTCATCATCTGCCATGTTAATGCTGGCTTCAGTGAAAAAGTGATAAGGATAGTCATGCTCCTGCTGCCATTTTTTTAACGCAGGCAAAAGCTCCTTTTTGACCCTGCCCCTGTTTCCGATGAAATTGTCGTCAACCAGAAATACCGCACCTTTCCAGCCCAGATTGTAGAGGGTCTCTATTTCTGAAATCAGTGTGTACGCTGATTTTAGCCGCGGCCTGTTGCCGTAAACAGTCCAGATGTCGCAGAATTCGCAGTGAAACGGACATCCCCGCGAATACTGGATCGCCATGGAGGCGTACTGATTTAAGTCCAGAAGGTCGAATCGGGGTACGGGGTTGTTTGATATATCAGGGTGCCCTGGGAGGTCGTATATAGTTTTTGCTGTACCGTTTTCAAGCTCTGCAAGAAAGTCCTTCAGGGTTTCATCAACTTCTCCCTTCAGAATATGGTCCACGCCTTCGATTTCATCAGGGCTGTTTGTGGGATACGGACCTCCTGCAACAATGGTTTTCCCCATTTGCCTGCTGCGGCTTACCACTTCCTCCATGGACTGTTTCTGCACGATCATGGCGGAGATAAATACCGCGTCCGCCCATTGGAGCGATTCGTCCTCAAGGGGTGATACATTCATGTCAATAAGCTTAAGCTCACATTCCTCCGGGAAGCGGGCCGCTATGGTCAATAGCCCCAGGGGGGGCATTACGCTTTTTTTCCTGACAAAGTCAAGTGCGTATTTATAGCTCCAGTATGTATTGTCGGGCACTTTCGGGTAGACAAGCAGTATTTTGCTGTATTTGTTCATTTTCTTTTTTACCTCCCTGGCAAAACTGTTGTTGGGCGGTTACGAGTATTTACTTTAATAAAAATAAACTTTTTCTGCCGGTTTGGCAATACGAAATCCCGGGCGGCACCATGGGTACGGTGCGAAAGAGCCTTGGATTCCCAGAATTCCAGGATCCGGAGTCAATGAGTTCACCTTATTTTTGTGTCTCTTGCGATTTTAAATACAGAGGAAAACGAGAACACGGCTTTTCCCTCCTCGTTGTAAACTGTGGCCTCGCCCCTGATGGTTCTGTCTTTTTTTTCCGTGATTTCTGCCCTTGCGGTTACCTGGCCCTGTTTTACCGGGTAGAGAAATTTTGATTCCATTTCTATGGTCGCAAAATGTGACCAGGGTTCAAGCAGGCTTTTTATGGCCATTACCACTGCGGTATCAGCAAGGCTCACAAGCGCGCCTCCGTGCATGAGGCCCGCCCCCTGGGCGTACCGGCGGCAGAAGGGCATGGTGAGAACAGCTTTTCCGTTCTCAGCGCTTTTTATCTCCATATTTAAAAGCCGTTCAAAAGGCGCACACTCTATCCATTTGTCAAGGACCACCCGGTGAGGCCCGGTGGAGCAGTCCGGCGGTATTTCCGGTATGTCTTTTCCAGGCGTTGTCAACTAAGACTCCTTTGATTTTTTTAATATGATTTCTCCTTAAATGCCTTATAGATAGAAAGGTTTCCCGGAGCAGTCAAGCTCTTTGCAGCAGGGTCGGCATGATCCGGGTGGATTTTTGTTTCCCTGCAACAGTGCTATCAGGCCTTTTAGGGAAAACTGTTTTGCATGGAAAGCCTCGCATGCTCTGTTTCGCATTGACAGAACAATGCGTTCAGTATAATTTTTATTGAAAATCGTTTGTAAAGGATACAGGGTTTTTTGGAGGGGGCGAGCCGCTGATATGAAAATTCGGATTATGACCCTTAATCTCAGATTTGAAAACGACCGGGACGGTGAAAACGCCTGGCAGAACCGCAGGGAAATGATTGTTAGAATGATCGGCAGTTACGCACCCGACATACTCGGCACCCAGGAGGGAAAGCAGAATCAGATTCTGTACCTGAAAGAAAATCTGCACGGTTATTTTGCCCATATCCCCGATCGTCCGGATGACGAAAAGGCCCAGTGCCCGACGCTTTTTATACGCGGACAAAAATTTGCAATTGCAGGGGGACGGGATTTCTGGCTGTCGAAAACTCCTGATGTTCATTTGAGCAAGGACTGGGACAGTGCCTTTCCCAGGATGCTCAGCTATGCGGTACTCGAATCATTGGAACAAGGCGGAGTTAAATTGTGCGCGGCGGTCACTCACCTTGATCATAAGGGAACAGAGGCCCGCCTTCGCCAGGCTGAAATTATTGCTAAATGGGCAGGGGATCTCAAGGTTCCTCTGGTGCTGATGGGTGATTTCAACGAGGAGCCGGATGCTGATGTATACCGGATGCTGACCGGTTCAGGCACTGGTTTGCATGACACCTGGCGGTCTTTGGGCCGTGATGAAGGGCCTGAAAGCTATACTCACCATGCCTTCACAGGTTCTCCAAAGGGAAACAGGATTGACTGGATACTTGCGGGCCGGGGTTTTTCGGTTCTGGATGCCCGGGTGGTAAAATACCGTGAAAACCGATATTATCCTTCCGATCATTTTCCCTATATGGCCGAGCTTGAACTCAAGGAGTGATCAGGCAAAAAGATCCAGGGTGGCACCGGTTTTAAGATCCACCAGCCCCTGTTCGCATATGCGCAAAAAGGGAATGGCCGCGCCGGTAAGGGTATTGAGGCTTAATACGGGATCGGGAAATTTTATTCCGAAGCTTTCAGCCGCTGATTTGATCTGGCTGCCGCATTCCATGATCCGCTCCATCGGCAGTTCGGATATGGTCCCAAAGACGGGCTGGGGCATCTGCGCGGCCACACGGCCGTTTTTTACGGCCACGATGCCGCCGCCCGCTTCATGAATCGCGTTTATTGCTGCAGCCATGTCAGACTCATCAGCCCCTACCACAATAATGTCTGATACATCCCAGGCTCCGGTGCTTGCAAGTGCGCCGCATTTTATGCCGAATCCTTTTATCAGCCCGGTAAAGCACTTGCCCGGCGCCTGGCGCCGGTTTACCGCCGCGACCTTGGCAATGTCGTTTTCCGGATCCGCCAGTATCAAACCTTTATAAACAGGAGTGTCAATTATCTTTTCCCTGGTTATAAGGTCGGTGGCCATTTCCAAAGCCCTTATGCTTTCTTCGGACCGGTTATTGCGCGCCCGGATTTCAAAATCCGAGGCCTGCATGGGCCGTGGCAGAAGTATGGTGCTCTTCGAGGATTCCGGGAATGTGTGCGGTCTTGGAGCAACCAGCGGCTTTCCGTTTAGGGCGATGATTTTTCCGCCTGAAACCACGCATTGAGCCCTGATATGATTAAGCTCCGGTATAAGAATAAAATCAGCATCCCTGCCCGGTGCAATGGAGCCCATACGCCCGTCCATGCCGAAGTGTTCCGCCACGTTAAGACTTGCCATCCGAATGGCATCAACCGGGTCGAATCCAAGGTCTATGGCTCTTTGCACAATGGCCTCCATATATCCGCTTTCCACAAGAGCCTCCGGTGTAATCCCGTCGGAAACCAGGGCCAGGCGGCGCAGATCCACGCCCTTTTTGCAGATCCCGGAAACTGCTTCAAGGTCTCTTCTTACGCTTCCTTCCCGGATCATAACGCACAGGCCCTGCCGCAGTCTCGAAAGAGCCTCCTTTTCCGTAATAGGCTCGTGGCATGAAGAAATTCCTGTAGTCAGGTAGGCCGCAAGCTTTTGTTCCCCGGCTCCAGCAGTATGACCCTCAAGAGGCATCCCTGCTCTTCGGACCGCTTCAAATGAGGGAAGGTAGCGCTCCGGCTGCTGAAGCACTCCCTGCCAGTAGGATTCGCCCATGCAGATGATTTCGGGCTGCTCAAGGATCGTTTCCAGGTCTTTTAAATTTATTCCCGCGGCCAGATCGCTTATGGAGACCATCGCCGGGGCTGCGGCAAATATTTTTATGGGCTGATTGCGTACTGCTTCCAGGTATTCAAGGACCCCGCTTAACCCTGCTGCAAAATATACTTCAAAGATTTCCGTTACAACTGCGGTAGTCCCCCCTGTCATGGCGTATTTGAGGAATTCTTCAGGGAGGTGTTCTCCTGCTATGTGGGTATGGCCGTCGATAAAGCCCGGGATCGCTGTCATCCCGTCCGCGTCTATGATATGCGTGCTGCCATCTGCAAAATCTTCGGCTTCCCGGCCAACAAAGATGGTTTTTCCGTCTTTTACGCATATGCCATGATCAGATAGCACCTCGCCCGTAAAGACGTTTAATACTTTTGCATTGACAACTGCAAGATCCGGAGGCTCTTTGCCCAGGGCGGCCTCCATCAGCCTTTTTACTTTTCCCGCTGACATGCAGGTTTTTTCCTCTTTCATCCCTGCATCAATCCTCTGAGGCGGTTATGTCTGATACGTCGGTGTCGATTTCCGCCTTAATGTTGTTTAACCCGTTTTCATAGAATTCCTCGGCGAATCTGGCTTCCAGAGCCCTTAATTTTGCGGCGTTTTTTTCGTCAAAAAGTTCGTCATAGGTTTCTATTCCTTCCTGGTCCACCAGTGTTTTCAGGGCCATTCGCTGGGCCATGCCGAACCAGAACAGGTTGTCCTCAAAATCCTCGAGCAGGTCCATGACCTCGGATTCCTCCTCGTAGTCCGGAGTAGGGTAGTATCCGCTGGTTTCCTCGTCATATGCCACAAGGTCTGAAAGACCGTGCTCTTTTGCCCCTGCGTAGATTTTCTGGATGACCTGGTCATATTCTCTGGTTTCCTGGTTTTCTTCTTCTGTGTCAAATACGTGAAGGACCCAGTTTGCGATCATGGCCAGATCCAGCAGGCGTTTGTATTCATCCCTTGTAAATTGATTTGCCATTTGCGCCCCTTTTTCGTTGGTTTTTGTTTTATTTTAAGTTGAATAACCGGATCACTAACAAAATGTCCCTGTATTTTCAAGGCAAATCCGGTAGTTTTACAGGTTTAATTTAAAAGCATTTTGCAAGTATCCTGCACCCAACCAATCTGACATTGGTTTTATTTTTACCAGGAATCTGTTGTGTGTCCCACGGCAATCCCAAGGCAATCTGATCATCATTACCCGGGCCGGAAATTTCTTGGACCATTCAGGGTTCTTGACAATCTTTAAGTATTCTGTATTGAATATTTGATAAACAGCAAGACTTGACGGCGTCGTAAAAAGCAATTTACACCGCCGCGGCGGTATTTTTGCAGGAAGGAAACCCTGCGGTCGGGGTCAGTTTTTTCGCTCCTGACCGCAAGCGCTCAATGTCGCTTCAAAAACCGACCCCGACCTTGGGTTTCCTTGGAAGTTCAAGATCAAGACCCGGGTTTGGAATTTTTAGCTTGAATTGGATCTGAATCCGGCAAAAAAAGGAGTCTTCTTGTGGAAGTTGAAATTCCGGGGTATGGCAATCTGAAATTAAATCATGTGGTAATGGATTACAACGGGACTCTGGCAGTGGACGGTATCCCTGTTGCCGGGGTGTCCGCAGCCCTGGAAAAGCTTTCGGGCAGTCTTGAGCTCCATGTGCTGACGGCCGATACCTTTGGCAAGGCCGCTGCGGAGCTTAAAAACATGCCCTACGAACTTACGGTCCTGCCCGCAGGAGATCAGTCTGCTGCAAAGCGGGACTTTGTAATACGGCTGGGGGCCGAAAATACCGCTGCCATAGGCAACGGCAGAAACGACCGGTTCATGCTTCAAACCGCGGGGCTCGGCATATGCGTGCTTCTGGAAGAGGGCGCGTGCGTGGAAACGCTAAATTGCGCTGACATTTTCTGCCCGTCAATTTTGCCGGCCCTTGAGCTTCTGGCAAACCCCCTGAGACTTAAAGCAACCCTTAGAAGCTGATGAATCCTTTCTGGGTTATACTCGTTGTTGTGCTGACGCTTATTTATATCGTCCTGCCCTATAATCTGCTGCCTGATTTCATGCCTATTCTCGGCAGGATAGATGATCTGGGGCTTGTGTTCCTGGTGATCTATTATCTGAAAACAGGCCGTGTGCCCGGATTTGTATCTAAAATTGCAAGGTGGCTGTTTGGAACACCGGGGCAGGGTTCTCCGGGTTCGGGCAGCAGCAGGCGGTCCGGAGGCTCACAGGGATCGGCACGGAGTGATTACGCAAGAAGAGATCCGTATGCAGTGCTGGGTGTTTCGCGTGGCGCCTCCATTCAGGAAATCCATGAGGCATACCGCAAGCTTGCCCACCAGTATCATCCGGACAAAGTCTCGCATCTGGGTGAGGAGTTCCAGGAGCTTGCCAGGCAGAAGTTCGTCGAGATCCAGGAGGCCTACGAGAGGCTTACAGGAAAATCAGGATAGATAAAGGGCGCGCAGCAGCATTTTCCTGTTTCGTGGGGCACAAATGGTTAAGGAAGCAGTTTTTACAGTCAGGTTTCCTTGCCATGCAGATTTGCCTGCCGAAAAAAATAAGGCGCAGGGAAAAATCGTTCCAATCGTCCCGGGGGACAATTTTCATGAGATCTTTTTCTATCTTTTCAGGATCCTTGTTTTTTGTCAGGCCCAGCCGCCCCGAGATGCGCGCCACATGGGTGTCAACCACCATGCCCGGAGTCCCGAAGGCTGCGCCCAGCACCACGTTTGCGGTTTTTCTGCCCACCCCGGGAAGGGATACCAGGTCCTCGAGCTTATCGGGGACCCGCCCGTTAAACCGTTCCAGGATCTGCCGGGAGCAGCTTTTTATGTTTGCTGCCTTGTTTTTGTAAAAACCGGTGGATCTTACCAGATTCTCCAGTACAGTCGTATCGGCCCGGGAAAAATCTTCAGGTGTTTTGAAATGCCTGAAAAGCTTTTCAGTTGCGGCGTTTACCTGCCTGTCAGTGCACTGGGCCGATAAAATAGTGGCCACCAGAAGCTGAAAAGGGGTCTTGTGTTTCAGCTGTGTCTTGACATCGGGGTAACGTGCTTTTAGTATCTTTTGAATTTCCAGTGTGCGTGAATTTTGTGTTTTCATGGAGAAAATCTTTTTGGTATGTTTAGTGTTTAAAAATCTATTATCAGTAACATGAATTCGGTTCAAAAAAAAACAAAAGCCTTGGGGCTCTGCTCGGGAGGGCTTGACAGCATCCTGGCCGGGATGGTTCTTTGCGGGCAGGAAATAGATGTGATATGGGTCAGCTTTGAAACCCCGTTTTTCAATGCAGACAAGGCCCGGGCCGCCTCGGAAAAAACCGGAATTCCGCTTATTGTAAAGGATATTACAGACCGGTACCTGCCGATGCTTCAGGACCCTCCCGCAGGCTGCGGCCAGTGCATGAATCCGTGCATGGACTGCCATGCCCTGATGTTTAAGATCGCCGGCGAAATCATGGAGGAAATCGGGGCGGATTTTCTTTTTTCCGGTGAGGTCCTGGGCCAGAGGCCCATGTCCCAGGTCAGGTCTTCGCTGCGTTACGTGGAGAAACGCTCGGGGTTTGACGGCTATATACTCAGACCCCTTTCGGCAAAAAAGCTTCCCGTTACATGGATGGAAGAAGAGGGTCTTGTGGATCGCGGGCGGCTGCTCGATTTTTCGGGTCGTTCAAGAAAGCCGCAGATGGCCCTTGCAGAATCGTTCGGCATAACAGACTATCCAGCCCCTGCAGGGGGTTGCCTGCTTACTGATCCCGGTTTTTCAGGGCGGCTCAAAGACCTTTTTCTACATGGGGACAATTTGTCGCGCAGGAAGCTGGAGCTGTTGAAATACGGCCGCCATATGCGGCTTGCCCCTGAGGCCAAGCTGATAGTGGGCCGAAACAAGGCTGAAAATGAAAAAATCATTTCATTTTTCGATTCCCGGGAAGATACCCTGTTGCGCCTTTGCGCCATAGCAGGCCCTGTAGGGTTGATTCCGGGCTCCTTTCCCGCGGAGCTGGTTAAACGGGCGGCAGGTATTTGTGCAGGCTACAGCAAAGCACCGCGGGAAAGAACGGTTAAAGTTGAAATCATTCCGCCGGGACAATCTGCAAAAATGGTCTCGGTTATTCCTGTAAATCCAAAACAAGCAAGCGGGTTAATTATAAAGCCATGCAAATAAAAAAAATTGTATCAGGTGCACAGACCGGGGCTGACAGAGCTGCGCTGGATTTTGCAATAGAGCACGATATAGAGCACGGCGGATGGGTTCCCGAGGGGCGCCCGGCAGAAGACGGCATTGTTCCTTCACATTATCATGTCAAGGAGCTTGCAGACGCGGGTTATCCGGAGCGGACTGAGAAAAACGTCGAGGATTCAGACGGCACGCTGATCATAAGCCGCGGCGAGCTTACCGGCGGCAGCCTTCTGACCCGGCAGATGGCTGAAAAGTACGCAAAGCCCTGTCTGCATATCAACCTGTCTGATGTGATAATTTTTGATGCCGCCATTGATGTGTATGACTGGATTGCCGCCCACAAAATAAGGGTGTTAAATGTGGCCGGCCCCAGGGCAAGCAAGGATCCGGGTATTTACGATGTAACCCTGGATATTCTTGAAACAGTGATTCATATAGATGCCATTTCCGGGGCCATGCCCGGAACCTCTGAACGTGCCGCAAGCCGGAGGGGTTCTGCAGATGTAAAGGCCGGTCAGCCCAAAAGCGTGGAGCAGGCCGTGGACATACTTGCCAGCGAGCTGAGCCCGAAGGCGAAATCCAGGATTGCAGGCCGTATAAGCAGTGACTTGGCCGGTCCCGAGGAGGATTTTTTGCGCCATATTATAGAAAGGTTCGCTCTTGAGGATGAAAACCGGGTGCTTTTGAAATCATGCGGACAGATCGCGCAGAAAAGCCCTGTCGACGCCCGGGAAGCCGCTTTGGTTATCGCGGAAAGGCTCAGGAATAAACTAAGGGAAAAAGGACAGCTTCGGGTGGTCAGGTAAGGCCGGGAAAAACGGATTATCTTTGGGAAGGATCGTGCTGTGAATACAGCACTGAGACAGCCTCTCTTACCCTGGGGTCAGGATCGCGTCCAAGGGCCTTTATCATTATCTGCGAATGTTCCCCCGGTATGCGGCATATTGCATGGGCTGCTGCAATGCGCACTTTGGCGGGATACCTGCGGAGTCTGAGAAATTTTCTCCCCGGCATAAGGATTTTTGCCAGAGGCTGTACAAACTCGCTGCCCCCGATTCTTCCCATTGCCCTGCAGATCTCGGCAAGCACGTCCGGATCTTTTGTCTCTGAGAAGAGATTAATAAGAACCTCCGGGGCGGTGGACGAACTCCGTCTTCCAAGAACCTCTATCGCCCCTGCAGCGAGCTCCCTGTCTTTGCCCCGGGCCAGTTCTGCCAGAAGCGACTCTGTTTCCGGTGTATCCAGCCTTTGGGCCAGTTGTAATGCCGCGTGTCTGACCTTTTTATCGGGGTCTGTGAGTGTGTATCTCAGCTCTGTTTTAAGGTTTGTTGTAACGGAATCAATGACTTCGAGAATCAGTGATTTTTTTTCAGGCCTGGTTTCTGTTATCAGGGTCTGTCTGACCTGGTCTACGGCCTGCCGGTCCATCCGGCCAAGCAATTCAGCGGCAAGCCGCCTGGTGCGTATATCTTCCCGGCTTGTGATTATATCCATAAGCAGCGGGGTCATGCCCCTTCCCATGGTGCTTATAAGCTGACAGGCTTCCTGCCGCCGGCTCTGCTTCTCAGACTTCAGGTCCGAGACAAGTGTGTCTGTTATTCGGGGATCCGCTTTTTTGCCGAAAACATGCGGGGTGTCCCATGTCTCAAGCCCGCCTTTTTCTTCGAAACGAGGATGTTGTCTGATTTTGCTGAAGATTCTGGCCGCAGAGCGGTATTCGTCAAATAGTACAAGCATTGCAGCGGCTTCATGAAGGATTTCTGCAGCTTTTGCCGCTTTTTCCGGCTCTGTTTCAGCCTCAAACACGGGAATCACAAGCAAGTCTGCTGCCGGTTTTATGTATTGAGAGCCTGGGTGCCAGTCAGGGGGTTGAATAATTTTACTGAAATTTTCAAGCAGTTTGTTCCTGTCGGCAGGATTTGACCGGATGTATTTATTTGCCGTTTCTGACAGTATTGCCGAAAGCCGTTTTATTTTACCCTCAAGATACAGGTCGCGAAGCAGTGCTGCAAGATCCCGGTTCCCGGATTCTTCGGCGGCATGCTCTTCTTTATCCTTTGTTTGTTTTTTTTCCGCGTGAGATTCTTCCGGGTCTTCTTTTTCTTCTCCTTCGGTCTGCTGTTTTTTAGCAAGCGGATGAAGCCGGTTTACGTCATATACCAGTCGGTCAAAGAACAGCCCCGACAGCTGCCCGGTTTCGGAAAATTCCCGCCAGAATTCACTGCAGAGCTTTTCTTTCGGCGTCAGCATTAGCGTGCTGAAAAAAGCCTCCAGATCAGCCTCGGAGATTTGCCTTGAAAATGTAAGGCTGTTTAACCCCGCATCTTCAAGCATCTTAACCATGCCCCCGAAAAGCGCCTCATGGCCTGTTGTATCGGCTCTGACCCCGTTAACCAGAATCGAGTCCTCCACCTTGGCAATCGTGAGCGTCTTTTCCCGGAAAAGGGTTTCCTGCAGTTTTTCAGCCAGCCTTGAAACGGCTTTTTTTGCAACCGGTCCGCCGGTTGGATAAAGCTTGAGCTGGCCGTAAGTACCAAGCAAAGAGCTGATAAGTTGTCTTACCATGCGAAGACTGGTTTCGTCCGTTATCAGCTCCTCACCGGCCGTCTGGCTGTCCTCACTTTCTTTGTCACCGGCGGCTTCCGGCTCTGCGGGGCTTTCCTTGCCGCTGGGGGTTGTTTTTTTATAGGTTACCTGTCGGATTTCGATTCCGGAGAGCTTCCCGGTCCGGGCAAATGATTCCCAGAAGCCCGGACCGATGGTTTTGCCGTCGGCGCGGGCAAGTTGGTCAAGCAGAACCCGGAGCTCTTTTTCCTTCATGTTGTTTTTAAATATAATGCTTTTTATTTCCATCCTGTCCCAGAGGTCCAGGATTTTGCCGTGTATCCACTTCAGATTCGGATCAGTGCTTTCCTCCCCGTTGATAAGGATCTTGTTTTGTTCTGCCGTAATTGAAATCCGGGCATCTTTTTGAAATATTTTTTCCAGGAGCTTTATTACCTCACTTTGTGCGCTTGTAACGGATTTGCTCTTTTCGGGATACAGCCTTGTGTTACGTACCGCCACAAGCAGAGCCCGCAGCAGGAAGGGTGCGAGCTGCATGCTCTGCCGGCTTAAAACGCTTTCTCCGAGTCCATGCTCAGGGCTTTCTCCCCCGTCCTTTAAGCGTTCGGATGCTTCCCGGTCCTCACCGGTGTAGAGCCCTGTCTCTTTTTCATTGAAGATGCGGGAGTCGCGCAGCTCCTGGTCTTCGCCGTAGAAGCTCGCTTTTTTGTAGTCCGCCGAGCGGGTGAAATGATGTCTCAGAAACGAGGCAGATGGCAGCAGGTTTTGTTCGTAGAGTTTTTCCTGATAGTTTCCTATCTGCCGATGAAGAAGCTTTTTTTCTTCCGGCGAGATGCCGTTGTATATTATGTCGCGGACCTGTTTACTTGAAAACCGGATATTTTCGTCGTTTTCTTCAAACTCGGTACGAACGATGCCCTGTTGTTCGGCGTTGTTGATAATATTGTATATCCTGGCATCACGGTCCCGGGTAACTCCTGCCAGCATGCTGAGAAAAGTCGATTCACCGAAGGCCGAAGCCCGGTCCAGGAATTTCCTGCTTTCCTCATCAAGGCTTTCCATTCTTCCCTGAACTATTTCTTCAAGAGATTTCGGGAAATAGTCTTTTTCAGGCTCTGATATGCTCCACTTGCCCTCCGTTTGGTATATTTTCCCGTCGCTTATCATTTTGCGTATAATCTCAACGAGAAACAGGGGATTACCCTGAGTGACCCGCGCCATTTCAAGGCATAATCCTTTCGGCAGCCGCATGGAGCCGAAGACCATGCCGAGATATTTTTCAATATCAGCCTCTTTAAGGGGAGGCAATGCAATGGTCTGGATTTCAAGTTCCTCTGAATAGGCGTTTCGGAAAAGATCAAGGGCAACGGACTCACCTGAGATTTGCTTTTCCACAGAAGCCGTGGCGCAGATGAATATCAGCAGGTCGCCGGTTTTCATAAGCATCCGGAAAAGGTGAAGCGAGGCGGGATCGCAATAGTGGAAATCGTCTATCAGCAGAACAAGCGGGCGGTTACCTGCAAGCCGTGTTAAAAACCGGGTAAAGACTGAGAAGATGGCTTCGCGCTCGCCTGGATCATTTTCCGGGATCGGCGGCGAGGAGCCCCCGATCTGAGGAATGATATGGGAAAGCCTTTGTATTTCATCTTCATTTAGGGATTCAAGGATGTTGACCCCTCTTTCCGGGAGTTTGTTAAGCAGTCCCATGGCAACATAGGATGCCATGTAATAGGGCCTGAAAGCCTCCTGGATTACACCCTGGACCCGTACCGGCCTCAGCCTGGTTTTTTCAAGGTTTTCATGTATTGTAGCCAGAAAGCTGGTCTTTCCCATGCCGGGCTCGCCTTCCACGATTACAAAGCGGCTTTTGCTTTCGGCGACCTTTTTAAGCTCGCTGCTTACATCTGCCAGCTGCTGTCTGCGCCCTGCAATACCTATCGCGTCCAGGTGTCTGAGCAGTGTTTCAGGGAAAAATTCTCTTTGACCGAGCTGCCCTGCATCAGCGCAGCGGTCTCTGCCGGATCGCTTTGCCTGGTACATTGCTGTATCGGCCCTGTGTATCAGGGATTTTCCGTCTGGGGCATCCTGAGGGGCAGAAGCAATGCCTATGCTCACTGTAAGGGGGATGCCGGTGCGCGCCTCCGGCGGAGAGAAATCTGTCCTGCGTGTCAGGTGAAGCACTTTTTCCGCAATGGCTCGGGCATCGGATTTGTTGCGCTCCGGCAGCAACAGCAGAAAATTGTCGCCCGAATATCTTACAGGAACAGCGTTTGCGGGGGCCGCTTTCCTGATGAGCTCAGCAATCCTCACAATTGCCTGATCGCCGGTGTTATGCCCGTACTGGTCGTTAACCCGCTTCATATAATCTGCGTCTATCATCAGCAGGCAGATAGGGGACTTTTCGAGTGCATTCCAGTTGACGCGGTGTTTGAAGTAATGAAACAGATAGCGCCGGTTGTATAAACCGGTAAGTTCATCCTCGAATACAAGGGCCGAAGGATCTTTGCCGACGTTTTGCAGAAAATAAAGAAATTTCTGGTACTTCATCCATCCCCCTGATGGAAAGGCAGCTTTTCAAAAAAACCGGAATTTTTATAAAATCATAGGAAAAAAAGAGTTGAATAGCAAACAGAAATCATATTCCGCAGGTGTGAAGTATTTTTTGCCCGTGTCTTTCTGTTCTTTCCTTGAAAGTAGTTTTTAAAAAGAATAGTATATAAACCTTCATCATAAAGTAGTTAAAAAAGTTTTACGGAGTCATCTAAAATCAGACTTCCAAGGAAACCCAAGGTCGGGATCGGTTTTTGAAGCGACATTGAGCGCTTGCGGTCAGGAGCAAAAAAACTGATCCCGATCGCAGGGTTTCCTTCCTGCAAAAATACCGCCGCTGCGGTGTAGATTGCTTTTTACGGGAGTATTAAGTCTGGAATAAGGAAAGAAGGATTTCGGAATGAGTCTGCAGGAACCTTTTTTGCCCCCGCCCGGTCTGAAAGGGCCGAATATTCAGTCGATTCTGGCAAGCGCCCGTTTCCGGGCCTCGGGCGCACATCCGGTATTTGACAACGTGCGTGAAATGATTCTGGAAACAAGTGAGGGCGTAAGGCTGCAGGGATTTTATTCCCCCCGCCCCCGGCAGGATGCAAAAGGGCTTCTGCTTTTGCTCCACGGCTGGGAAGGAAGTGCGGCCTCCACATATGTCCGGGCGGCGGCCAGATACTTTTTCGACAGGGGATATGAGATATTTCGCCTTAATCTGAGGGATCACGGAGATACCCAGCATTTGAACAAGGGACTTTTTTTCGGAACGCTTTTTGACGAGGTTTTTGATGCAGCGGGACAGGCGGCAGAACTTGGGGGTAAAAAGCCTTTTTTTGTAGCCGGGTTTTCACTGGGCGGCAATTACGCCCTCAGGATCGCAAGGGAGCTCTGCCGGCGCCCCATACCTCAGCTTTGCCATGTGGTGGCTGTAAGCCCGGTGCTTGATCCGGGCCGTGCAACCGATGTTGTTGATAAGACGGTGCTGTATAAGAATTATTTTTTAAAAAAATGGAAGCGGTCGCTTATGCGAAAGCAGCATTTTTTTCCGGATTTCTACGATTTTACAGGCATGCTTTCCCGCAACACCATACTGGATCTTACCGCGGCCCTGCTTCCCCGCTGCAGCCCGTTTTCCACCCCTCAGGAGTATTTTCAAACCTACACACTGACCAATGACGCTCTTGAAAATATTGCAGTTCCCACAACCATTATTACCGCAAAAGATGATCCGATTATTCCTGCTGAAGATTTTTACGGACTCCGTCTAAATGACCTCACAAAGCTTATTCTGCATCCACACGGCGGACACAATGGATTTATTAAGAATTACAGGCTCAATGTCTGGTATGAAGAGGCAATGGAGGCAATTTTTTCCCGATATACGGCATGAATCCCCTTGTTTTAAAGCAGAGGCCGGCCGAAGCAAAAGTGGTTCGGATTAAGCGGGCAGATGTCGATGAAAAGGACTGTATGTTTTGTCATATGAGAAAACAGAACGGTCATAAGGCTGCGGGCGTTATATCCATGACAATGCAGGGCGGGGCTGAGAAGGTGTGATATGAATCAATCCGGCAAACCGGCAAAAGGCGTGCTCCTTATGGCTGCGGGAATAAAAGGAGCTATAGGATCGACTCTGGCTGCAGCGGTGGCGATGATGCGGCAGACACCTGAGGCGGTGCTGCCATATCTTACCACTGGCGGAAAATTTTCGTATCTGGGCATGGAGCATAATATCTCCATTGCGGGGTGGGACATAAATCCTGCGCCGTTTCCCCGGGTTCTTGATCGCTGCGGGGTCCTTGAGAAAAGGTTGTGGGAGCCGTGCCTACCAGTCCTGGAGAAAATAGAGGTCAGGCCCGGCCCTGATACGGACACCGGTCTTGACACAAAGAGCAGAGTGGAGCGGGTATCCGCGGACATAGAGGAATTCAGGCGCCTGCACCCGGATTTGGTGCCTGTGTTTGTAAATCTTCTGCCTGCGGGAAAAGGCCATGACCTGCAACATTCTTCTTCCCTTTCGGATCTTTATGAAAACGCCGGCCACGTTCCTCCTGATATTGTTTATGCGGCTGCAGCAATTGAGGCCGGGGCTGCGGTGGTAAATTTTACGCCGAACTGTATAGAGATACCTGCCATCCTTGATGCGGCTGCATCCCGCGGCATACCTGTCTGCGGAAATGACGGCAAAACAGGTCAGACTTATTTCAAGGTTGCGCTTGCATCCGCCTTTAAGGCAAGAAATCTGAGGGTAAACGGCTGGTACAGCTTAAACATCCTCGGCAATCAAGACGGCCGCAATCTTATGGATCCCGATCATGCAGCCTGCAAGCTTGATAACAAGACAGGAGTCCTCGAAGAAGTGCTCGGCTATCTGCCGGGAAGCCGGCAATACGGAGAATCCGCTCACAAGGTGCGTATTGATTATTATCCTCCCAGGGGGGATGCAAAGGAGGCCTGGGATGTGATCGATTTTGAAGGCATTTTCGGCATGCCCATGAGTATGAGGGTCAACCTCCAGGGAAAGGACTCGATTCTGGCTGCACCCATGGTCATTGATCTTGCCAGGTGGATGGCGGCTTTACGCTTTGCAGAAAAGGGCGGTGCGGTTTCGGAACTGGCATTTTATTTTAAAAACCCGGCAGGACAGGATGCACCAAGGTCTTTCGAAGGCCAGGTCGCGGCCCTTGGAAAACTTGAAGAAAAGTGTGATACCGTCGTGGGACAAGAAAACAAAGACAAGGGATAGATCCGTGATACTCGGTTACAGCACGAATGCGTTTACTCTTTACAGCCTTGAGCAGGCACTGGAGAAAATAGCTGATCTTGGATTCTGCGGAGTGGAAATCATGTGCGACCGGCCGCATTTGTATCCGCCGGACTATGACAAAGAAAGGCTTGAAGAAATAAAGGCAGTGACAGCGCATCATCGTCTGCATGTAACCAACTTAAACAGTTTCACCCTGTTTGCAGTGGGAGACACTTATCTGCCTTCATGGATTGAACAGGATCAGCGCCGGCGCGAAATGCGCATAGAGCATACCAGGCAGTGCATAAAAATCGCATCAATTCTGGGTGCAAAAAATATCTCGGTGCCGCCGGGAGGACCCTTAAATGACGCCTCGCGCAGTGAGTCCATGATGCTTTTTCACCGCGGGATCGAGGCGGTTGTCCCCCTGGCAGAAGAATCGGGGGTAAAACTTCTTGTGGAGCCTGAACCGGGCCTGATGATCGAGCGGACATCGGAGTTTCTCGATTTTATCCGGCGCATAGGTTCTTCCATGGTGGGCATAAACTTTGATATAGGCCATTTTTTCTGCGCGGGAGAAAACCCGGCACATGCCTTTGAAACCCTGTTTGAATGGGTGGGCCACGTGCATATAGAAGATATAGGAAAAAGCAGGATACATCAGCATATAGTTCCGGGCGACGGCGCAGTTAATTTAGCAGAGGTGCTTGAAACAATGAAACGCCTGGAATACCGGGGTGATATTTCCCTTGAGCTGTATCCCTATGTAAACGCACCTGAAACTGCAGGGATCAAAAGTCTGGAATATTTAAGGCCTTTGTTTGCGCAGACCGGGCTTGAAGTTTTTTAATGAATTCTGCTCAGCAAAATACGGATTCAGGTGGGCTGGAGCGATTTTCAGGCCAGGCCGCCGCATGGTGGGATAAAAAAGGCCCCTTACAGGCCCTGCATGATATAAATCCCCTGCGTCTGGGCTACATAAGCAGGACAAGCGGCATTTCGGGTCGAAAAATTCTGGATGCCGGCTGCGGCGGGGGTATTCTCACGGAACCTCTTGCAGCCGCCGGCGCAAGGGTTACAGGCATTGACGTTTCCGGGCCTGTTTTGGAGACTGCAAAAGATCATGCCCGCAAAGCTGGGCTTGATATTGATTATAAACAGGCTTCGCCGGAGGAGTTTGCTGAAAGATCTCCGGGAAGCTTTGATATAGTGGCCTGCATGGAGCTGCTCGAGCACGTGCCTGCCCCGGGCCTGGTTATTTCTGCCTGTGCCGGGCTTGTAAAGCCGGGCGGGGATGTTTTTTTTTCAACCATAAACAGAACGCTGCTTTCCTGGCTGCTTGTAATTTTTGCAGCAGAGCGGATTTTTGGCATCACGGAAAAAGGAACCCATGCTTATGAAAGGTTTATAAAGCCGGACGAGCTTAATAAATGGGCAGAAAATTGCGGATTGATTTTATCCGGACGCACAGGATTTACATACATACCGATTGTGCGCAGGGCCTGGTTTTGCCGGAGCCTTGCGATGAATTATATTATGCATTTTAAAAAGGTCTCGGAAAAATGAAATTTCCCGGATACCCGGGCTGGTTTGACAGAAATGTACGGGAAAAAGTTGCTGATCCTGATGCAGACGCCTCGGGATATACGTATTTCGGCCTCAGGCGGCTGCCTGCTGACAGAAAAAAACACGCTGTGCTTGACCATTTCAACCGGGTGGCGCCCAGGTATGATTTCATGAATACCGTGCTTAGCTTTGGCATTCATTATGCCTGGAAAAAAAAAGCAGTGGCCATGCTGGGCCTAAAGCCGGGCGACCGGGTGCTCGATGTGTGCGGAGGCACGGGTGATCTTGCAGTGTATGCGGCAGAGCGCACAGGAAGCAGCGGAAAAGTTTTTATATACGATATGAACCATAAAATGATGAGCGCAGGTATGGCACGTCCGCAGAATCGCAGATACGAAAGCAGGATCTTTTGTATCCGGGGGGATGCCGAGTACATGGCCCTGCGCGAAAACTTCTTTGATGCGGCAATGATTGGATTTGGTATCCGGAATCTGACCAATTTAAGGCGCGGACTGTCCGGGATTTACAAGATGATAAAGCCGGGCGGCCGCATTGTGTGCCTGGAATTTTCAAAACCCGTAAACCCGCTGTTCAGACACATATACGACCTTTATTCATTTTATGCAATGCCCTTTATAGGCCGGATTCTAGCCGGCTCCTCTATGTCCTATGCCTGTCTTTCAGAAACCATACGCATGTTTCCAACAGCAGAAGAGCTCGCGGATATGTTGGTGCAGACCGGTTTTTCCGAGGTTTGTTTCCGCCGTCTGACAAACGGTATAGCAGCGGTTCATATCGGAGAAAAGCCTCGTTGACTGCCCGCTGCAGCGAAAACAGATTGGTCGCAGGCCGGCAACCCCATGTTTTTTGCCTATATGATAAGTATGACAGTGATGAGAAGCAGGGATGCAGGATAATAGCTGGCCCTGTTAAAAAGGGCTATGGCATCATCCCGCCTGCGGTTTTTATAAAGCCTTAAGGCGGGTTCTATTAAAAGCCCGCTGCTTATTGCAAGCGCGGCCAGGGATGCGATCACGCCCGTATCCTTAAAACTTGTAAAAAAAAGCACCACGGAGAAAAGCACTGATATTAACAGGCATATCAGTGCCAGGGCCGCTGATTTTTGCGCGCCAAGGCGCACCGGGATGGTTTTTGCTTTAAGCCGCAGGTCTTCTTTTATATCTGTCCAGTCCGCAGGGATGTTCTGTCCGCCTATTTCCCAGAAAAACAGGCAGGCAAATATCAGGGCCATAAAAGAGACAGAAGGATACGGATCAACTGCAAACAGTGCTGCAGCAGCCCCCATGTTTTTTACAAATCCGCTTACCACGGCACGCCAGGGGCTGACCCGCCACATCAGGCAGTAGACGGTTTCAAGTGCGGCACCCAGAAGAAAAATAAGGGCGCAGACCGGGTTTAACAGCCAGGCTCCTATAAGCGCCACAACAGCCCAGCCCGCTGCCCAGAAAACCCCCTGGTTAAACGGCAGCATGCCTCTTGCCATTGGATGCCGTATCATGAGGGAATCAAGATATCCTTTTTCAGAAGCAGTGGGCCGGGCGTATTTTTCCCGATCTGATTTGTAGTCTATAACATCGTTGAACGCGTATATGGCCGTATAGCCGGAAAAAGCGGTCAACAGTCCTATGCCGGCCACATCCGGACCCGGAAATCCGCCAAGGTAAACAAGCACGCAGAATGCCGGCGCTGCCATGTCAAGCAGTCCGTGAGGGGTGCGCGAAAGCGCCAGGAACAGTTTGATCCGCCGTATCGAATTCATTGTAGTCTAAAATAACTTTTTTCCTTTAGGTTTCCAATATTTTCCTGACCTTTTGATATGTATTTGAAACACACATATTTGAAATTCTTGACATATTTCGAAAAAACGGTCAAAAATACAAGCAGGGAAAGAAAAGATAAAGGCCGCCAATATCTTGCATTCGCAAGTGCCCTTCAGGAAAAATACCTGGTTGAACCCGGCAGAATGCTAAAAAAAGATATTCACCCGGTAGTGGTGAACCATGCAGGAGAAACGCTGCTCAAGCAGATACTGTCCAAAGGAAGGCGCATCCTGGTGCTGGATTCTTACTTTGACTCTTATTTTACAATGATTGCTGTCTCCAGAATTGTTGATTTCAATTATCACCTGAAACAGATGCAGGAAGGCATGAAACAAATGATTCCGGAGTCGTGAAAAAATGGCTCCGAAGTCAATATCGGGAAGTAAGGGCATTTCTGGACCCTGATAAATCTTAGAATTTTTTGTGGTTTAAAGAAAATCAGGGATATGGTAAATACAGCGGTATCCAGACACGGAGACCGAAAATGAGTGGAAAAGAAGAAATCCTGTTTTTTCTCAGGCAGCATAAAAAAGAGCTTGAAGAGCGGTTTTCAGTAAGACGGATCGGTCTTTTCGGCTCGGTTGTCCATGGCGCCGACGATGGGGGCAGCGACGTGGATATACTGGTTGAGCTGGATCAGCCCACCTTTGATCATTACATGGATCTCAAGTTTTTTCTGGAAGACTCCCTTGGCCGGCAGGTGGATCTTGTATTGGCTGATTCCTTAAAACCCCGCCTCAAATCGGCTATTTCCAGGGAGGCAGTTTATTATGCATAAATTTTTTGCCTTTATCTGAAACAGCAGAAAATCCAGGAATAACCCATGACTTCACAAACGGCTTTTTCACAGCTCCAGGCGTTTTTAAAAGAGATGT
>JBKHFD010000003.1:0-60248 GCA_046540355.1 Desulfobacterales bacterium | reverse complement strand
CATTTTTCCAAATACCCCCGAAATCCCGAAGCAAACTTGATGCTCTCGTAAAAAGCAATTTACACCGCCGCGGCGGTATTTTTGCAGGAAGGAAACCCTGCGGTCGGGGTCAGTTTTTTCGCTCCTGACCGCAAGCGCTCAATGTCGCTTCAAAAACCGACCCCGACCTTGGGTTTCCTTGGAAGTCTGATTTTAGATGGCGCCGGAAAAAGTTCAAGATCAAGGCTTGCGCAATTTTGAAGAATGCAGCGTACTTAGCCGTACGTGAAATTCTGAAAAATTGCGCGTAACGCAGATATTGGACTTTTTACGGTGCCATCATGCTTAAACATTAAAACATGGAGGGGAACTGTTATGGTGTTATCCAGAAAATGCTTCAGGATTGTTACGGCCGCGGCTGTGGCAGCAGTACTTGCAATAGTTTTTTGCCCGGCGGCTGCAGCGGATTCCGGAGAAAAAACCTACAAAATCGGGGGCGTATTTTCAGTGACAGGGCCGGCCTCGTTTCTGGGGGATCCGGAGAAAAAATCCATGAACCTTGCAATCGATGAAATCAATGAATCAGGAGGAGTCGACGGACGCAAACTCGAAGCCGAAATCTATGATACCGAAGGGGATCCGTCCAAGACGGTCACCTCTGTTGGAAAACTGATAAACAAAGAAAAGGTAACAGCCATTATCGGTCCCAGCCGCACGCCTACGACCCTGGCCGTGGCACCGATGGTGGAAAGAGCAAAACTGCCTTTTATAAGCTGTGCGGCGGGAAACAAGATAGTTGAGCCGGTAAAGCCATGGGTATTTAAAACCGCCCAGAGCGATATTCAGGCGGTTGCATCCATTTATCGGCATATCGAGCAAAGGGGCATCAAAAAAGTCGCCATTATAAACGTTGCAAACTCATTCGGCGAAAGCGGAAAAGAACAGCTCATAGAACAGGCATCAGACTTCGGGCTTACAGTGGTCCGCAGCGAAAGCTTTGGAGCCGATGACTCTGACATGACCGCTCAGCTTACAAAGATACGGCAGGAGGATCCGGGCGCCATAATCTGCTGGGGAACAAACCCGGGGCCCGCAGTTGTAGCCAAGAACGTAAAACAACTCGGAATTGAAATACCCCTGTACCAGAGCCACGGGGTTGCTTCCCCGAAATTTATCGAGCTGGCAGGAGATGCGGCAGAAGGCATCCTTCTGCCCACCGGCAAAATCCTGGTGGCGGACCAGCTACCTGACGACGACCCCCAGAAAGAGGTTCTTACCCGCTACATCAAAGCCTATGAAAGCCGCTACGAGGAGACGGTCTCGGGTTTCGGAGGCTATGCATACGATGCGGTCTATCTGCTGGCCGAAGCAATGGAGGGTACCGGCGGAGACAAGGAAAAAATCCGGGAAAATCTTGAAAACATCAACGATCACGCAGGCATAAGCGGCGTATTTAATTTCAGCAACACCGATCACAACGGCCTCGATCCTTCCGCCTTTGTCATGGTTAAAATCAAAGACGGAAAGTGGGAACTGGTTGAATAGGAGAAACCGGAGCGGCACATGCAGGAAATTCTGCAGTATTTTTTCTCGGGCATTACCAACGGTGCGATTTATGCCGTAATCGCTGTGGGTTTTTCAATGCTTTATAACTCCACAGAGCTGATAAACTTCGCTCACGGCGAATTTGTAATGCTCGGGGCCATGAGCATGATAACCTTGTCTGTGGGCTTTGGAATGCACCTGATACCTGCATTTCTAATAACAGTTGCGGCTGTGGGTGTGGCCGGCATGCTGTTTGAACGTCTGGCGATCCGCCCGGTTCGGCATCCGGAACACGTGGTGCTTATTATAATAACAGTGGGCGCCTCGATTTTTTTTCGCGGCGTCGGGATGCTGATATGGGGAAAGGATTCCTACGGCATGCCGCCATTTTCAGCCCATCCCCCCGTTGAAGTGGCAGGCGCCAAGCTTCTGGCCCAGAGTGTGTGGATTCTTGTTATTGTAACCGCCTTTACAGCCGGACTTCACCTGTTTTACCGCAGGTCGCTGACAGGAAAAGCCATGACAGCATGTGCAGTAAACAAGAAAGCAGCATGGATAGTAGGTATCCCGACAAAATGGATGGTTCTCCTGGCATTCGGTCTGGCAACCGCAATGGGAGCGGTGGCAGGAGCCAGTATCGCCCCGATTACCATGTCGAGCTACGACATGGGGACGATCCTGGGTCTGAAGGGATTCTGCGCCGCCATGCTGGGAGGATTGGGCAGCCTGTGGGGGGCGATTTTGGGCGGCTTTCTGCTGGGCATCCTGGAGGCCATGGGCGTGGGATTTGTCAGCTCAGGATTAAAAGACGCCACGGCCTTCGTCCTGCTGCTTGCGGTACTGTATGTGCGGCCCCAGGGCATCATCGGTTCAGAAAAAGTCGAACGGTTCTGATTCAATGAACGTCAGATCTCAAAAAATCCTGTATATTCTGTTCGTCACTGGGGTTGTTTCTGCCGGTCTGGCGATAAAGAATGACTATTACCTGCAGATGCTGATATTTATAGGGTTAAACACCCTTCTGGCCCTTTCCCTTAATATGCTTATGGGCTATGCGGGCCAGATTTCCCTGGGGCATGCAGCATTCTACGGCATCGGGGCTTATATGACCTCGGTGCTTACAGCTACATATCAAGTCCCCCCTCTTCTGGCTCTGCCCGCTGCAATTGGCGCTGCCATGATTGTGGCATGGATAGTGGGCGTTCCAACACTTAGGCTTACAGGCTATTATCTTGGCATGGGGACCCTTGGCTTCGGCATGATAGTTCACATAGTGCTTCGTGAATGGAGCAGTGTTACGGGGGGCGCCTCTGGATTCGTCGGAATACCGCCGATTAGCGCGGGGTCCCTGGTGATTGATTCAGAGCAGCATTATTTTTTTCTTGTATGGGCGGTGGTGCTGCTTTGCATTATAATGTGCACCCGCATCATAGATTCAAGGGTGGGCCGTGCCCTGAGGGCTATTCATGACGGAGAAATGGCTGCGGCCGCGGTGGGGGTGAACACCAAGAAACTGAAACTGCAAATATTTGTCTTAAGTGCGGGCATGGCGGCACTGGCCGGATTTCTTTACGCTCACCTGATCTATTTCATCAGCCCCGGCACATTCGGATTTCTTGCCTCCATCCGGATTGTAACCATGGTGGTCATAGGAGGAATGGCAAGCATATGGGGCTCGCTTTTCGGGGCTTCGCTTCTGACTCTGCTGCCGGAATGGCTGCATGCTTTCTCCGAGTTTGAAATGGTGGTCTACGGACTGATTCTCATGATTGTAATGATATTTATGCCCCGGGGCCTGACCCGGGGACTGATGGACATTTATGAACGCTGGCGCAAAACCCATAACAGATAGCAGGACTGTGCTTGAAGTAAAAAACGTGGACAAGAGTTTCGGCGGAATCCGGGCTCTTCGCGATATCAGCTTTATTTTGCAGCATGGATCCATTACAGGTCTGATAGGGCCTAACGGGGCGGGCAAAACCACGCTTTTCAACCTGATAACCGGTATTTTCCCGGCTGACCGCGGCGAAATCAGGTTTAACGGCCGCCCCGTAAACGGTTTCCGGATACATGAGCTGGTAGAACTCGGCATTGCCCGCACCTTCCAGAACGTTGAACTCTTCGGGAGCATGTCAGCGCTTGAAAACATTATGGTCGGGATGCATACCCGCACCAGGTGCGGAATGATAGGAAGCATACTCAGACTGCCAAGAATAATAAACGAAGAGCGGCGGACAGCAGACAAAGCCCTTGAACTGCTGGAATTCGTGGGACTGGAAAAATACGCGCACCAAAAAAGCGGCGATCTCCCCTTTGGATGGCAGCGCATGCTGGAACTTGCCAGGGCGCTTGCCGCAGAGCCCGAACTGCTCCTGCTCGACGAACCCGCAGCAGGATTAAACATGTCCGAGACCCGGGAACTCGAGGTGCTAATCAGCCATATCAGGGACCAGGGCATGGGCATTCTGCTGGTGGAACATGACATGAATCTTACCATGTCCGTATGTGATAAAATAGTGGTGCTTGACCAGGGCAGAAAAATCGCAGAAGGCCCCCCGCGAGCCGTTCAGTCGGATGAAGCCGTAATGGCGGCATACCTGGGCAAGGCGAGAAACCAGGAGGCAAATGCTTCGAATACGCAATCTTAAATGTTATTATGGCCGTATAATGGCGGTAAAGGGAGTGAGCCTTTCGGTTAATGAAGGCGAAATCATCTGCCTTATAGGAGCAAACGGTTCGGGCAAGTCCACTCTTCTCTCTGCCGTCTGCGGGCTGCTTCCGGACTGGACAGGCGAGATAAACTTTATGGGCCGGAATTTGAAAAACCTTGACCCGCCTGCACTTGTCCGCTCCGGCATAAGCCTGGTGCCTGAAGGCCGTCTTATCTTCCCCCCGCTCTCGGTGCTGGACAATCTGAAGCTCGGTGCTTATACAATGTATAAAAAAAAGGCCACCGATGAAGTTGAACAGGAGATGGAAACCGTAACAACGCTTTTTCCGATTTTAAAGGAACGGTTCAATCAACCCGCGGGCACTCTTTCAGGGGGTGAGCAGCAGATGCTGGCCGTGGGTCGCGCTCTGATGGCCCGTCCCAGGTTGCTGCTGCTCGATGAACCTTCCATGGGGCTTGCGCCCATGATAGTGGAAAAAATAATGGAAGTCCTGGAAATATTGAGATCCAGGGGTCTTACCATCGTCCTGGTGGAGCAGAACGCGCTTGCGGCCCTTGGGGTGGCAGACCGCGGCTATGTTTTTGAAACCGGAACCGTGATTCTCCAGGGGCAGGCAGAAGAACTGCTGGCTGACAAGGATGTAAAACGCGCCTATCTTGGCAAGGATTATGGAGATTTCTACGATGACGTCTGATCCTTTTTTTACGCTTAAACCCGAGGAAAAACACCAGATACAGCTTGAACGGCTGCAAAGCACTTTGAACCGGGCATACAGGCATGTGCACTTTCATGCAAACCGGTTTGACATAATCGGGGCCGAGCCCGGCGACGTAGCCACACTGACGGACCTGCAGAGGCTGCCGTTCATGGAAAGGGCGGATTTCAGCCAGCACTATCCCTACGACCTGTTTGCAGTGCCGCTACGGGACATAGTACGCATCCATACAGCACCCGGCACAACCCGGAACCCCACTGTAAGCGGCTATACCTACCAGGACCTGGACCAGTGGAAAAGTATACTGTCCCGGGCCATGAAGGCTGCAGGTACTACCCCCTCGGACATCCTCCAGGTCGCGCTCAACCCGGGACTTGCCAACTGGGGAAGGGATTACAAGGACGGGGCTGAATCCATGGGGGCAAGCGTTATTCCAAATACTCAGCTCTCTGTTGAAAAGCACCTGATGGTGTTAAGGGACTATAAGACCACTGTACTTGTAACCACCCCCGCCATGGCCGGACACCTGGCCGACTACATGGCAGAAACAGGGCTCGGACCCGCCTTGCTCTCCCTCCATACCCTGATACTTTGCGGGGAGAACGCTGATGCGTCTTTCCGAAAAAAAATAGAGGACCGGATGCAAGTGCGCACCTGGGCCCATTACGGGTTAAGTGAGGTCCCGGGCCCTGCCATAGGCTTTGAATGCAATGAACATAAGGGCCTTCACATAAACGAGGACCATTTTATGCCCGAGATAGTGGACCCTGAAACAGGAACCCCACTGCCCGAGGGAAGCGAGGGGGAGTTGGTTTTAACAACCCTTACCACACGGGCTTTCCCCCTGATCCGATTTAAGACCGGGGATCGGGCCAGCCTGATGGAGGAGGCCTGCCAATGCGGCAGCACACTGGTACGGATGAAGTGGGAAGGAAGGCGGACAGATGATATAATGAATATTGACGGTGTTAATGTTCACGGCAGCCAGGTGGTTTTCCACCTGGAAAACATGATGAGCCTTGCAAAAAACTCCGTTTCCTTCCGGACCATGCACAGCGAGGGCAGAAAACTGCTTGAGGTGTTTATACGGATGAACGATGAAATCTTCTCGGATGAAATAAAGGAACTCGAAAAACTTTTGCGCAGATGTGAAGGCCGGCTCAGGGAAAACCTCGGCGTGCCGGTTGTCTTAAGGCTGGTGGAATCATCCGCCCCTTAACCGGTCGGCCGGAGGCCGACACATCACATGAGGCGCGCGGGGCCGGCTTATTTGGCTATCTCATAGGATTCTATGGAAATCTCGAGATCCTCAGGAAGTTCTTCAGGAGCCTGATCCATTCTGGGCGAGTAAAAAGCCACTTCCTCGAATTCAAAATCCTCACTGCCTCCTGAAGGCAGACTGCTTAACACGTCCTTCTGGTGGTCCATTTTTGCATAATCGCTTACAAACCACTGTCCGCCGACTATCTCTTCATCGCAGGATTCGCAGTAAGCGGTTACTTCCACGTTTTTTACATCCACTTCGCCTTTGTTGGCGATGGTTCCCTTTGCATTAACAACATAATCATTTCCGGACTCTTCGATAATAAATTCATAGTCCGAAATTTCCAGCACCGCCTCCTTCTCACCCCCGCATCCGGCAAGACACAGTACCATAAAAAAGGACAAAACAAAAAATATGTTCAGCTTCGTAAACAAAGTTTCCTTCTGCATACTGTTTTTATCTCCTTTTTTTATGCTTTAGTATTTTAGGGCTATAAGGATAAAGATCGATTGAGATATTTTATACGCATAATCAATATATTTTTTAAGGGTATATTTTCTTAGGGGTTAGCCCCGTGCTAAATAAGAAAACCGGAAACCAATACAGAAAGCATTTCTGGTATATTTATCCGTATTCGGGCCTTTTGTCAATAAAATAATGCCCTTTACCGTGAGCAAACAACCCTGTTTCTTAGGCAAATCAACCTGTTTCTTTGCAGCTTTTGAGCTATTGCTCTATTTCATAGGATTCGATTACTATCTCGAAATCATGCTCCTCTGGAATTCTCTCAGGTTCGGCAACCCCCTCGGGGGCGGGATAAAATGCAATTTCTTCAAACTCGAAATCTCTTCTGCTGCCCGCCGGCATAGAACTGATGATGTCTTTCTGGTGAGATGTTTTTTCATATTCGCTTACAAACCACTCCCCGTTAATCACCTCTTCGCCGCAGGTCCTGCAGTAGCCGGTCACTTCAACGTTTTCAACGTCCGTATCCCCGGCGTTGACAACAGTGCCTCTGGCATCTATTATAAAAAGATTTGAACGCCCCCCTTCTTCGCGCAGCACCAGTTCGTAGTCATCAATTTCCAGCACAGCCTGTTTTTCCTCTTTTGCACACCCTGAAACGAGCAGCACAAGAACCGCGAAAATAACACCCCGCAAATTCCTTATTTTACTCCCGAGCATTTTCTCCCTCCTTTTTACCTGGCAAATTACAATTAAACCTAAACTAAGATTTTTAAAAGCAATTCATTTGAAAAAATAACATCCATTCCTGTTTTAAAAATCTGAAACACTCCGGGGTTTTCAATTTAGATTATATTATTCCAAGAATTTATATAATACTATATTAGCGTTCATAAATTAAAACAAAATTCAATAAGACATTCAAGCCCTTTTATTTTTTATACGGCGATAGCCAGGATCACTGCGGCTGGCACCTGAAAAACTCATTTTTTTCTTGATTTCATATTCCCTGCAGTTTAACAATAATAATAAAGGATTATGAAAAAAATCAATTATTCCTAACATAAAAGGGGAAACAATGAAAAAAGGGATCAGGAATATATTGATATTCTCAGGTTTTATACTTGCAGCCCTGCCCTGTACGGCATTCTCCCAGAACCTGATCGAAAACGGCGGGTTTGAGCAATTAGGAGCAAACAATCTGCCGGAAGGATGGAAGGTAAATATATCAAGAAACGCCGAGGCCGAAGTCGAAGTCGATGAAAATGAAAAGCACAGCGGGGACAGGTCTCTTAAAATCTTTGTTGCCCCCCCGGGCGGCCGGGTCATAGTATACATGGATGAAAGCATTTCAGGACCTGTGACACCCGGCATGCCTCATGAAGCCACTATCTGGGTCAAAACCGAAAATATAGATTTCAACAGGTTCAGTCAGTCCCCGGCTATCAGGGTTAATTACCAGCCCCAGCGAACAAAACCCGGAGGAGTGCTCAGTCTGATCGCCAAAACAAAAGGAGTATCAGAGTGGATGGAATTAAAAACCGATGTGCCACCGGCTCTGACAAACAGCCGCCGAATATATATCGATATCGTTATGACCAAGGGAACCCTGTGGGTTGACGATATTGAAGTGCGGCCGGTTGAGTAATATTTTAAAGCCGAGATTTTCATTCAAGCAGATTAAAGCGCAGTCGTTCAAGCTCGTCAGCCTCTATTCCTGCCTTTTCAACCAGGTAATCACGGGCAGTGCCGTAATTCTCAATTATATAGTCAACCACGGCCAGTATGCATTCCCTGGGCGCCGTAAGATACGGAAAAAGCATATCCGGATCAACTCCGGCCCGCTCCATTTGCCTGTATAAACGGGGCAAAAGCCTTGCTATATAAATATTTGAAAGCTGGTGATCATTTATAACTGTCTCCTCGGGCACGCCGAGGACAAGCAGAATCAGGGCCGCACATGTTCCTGTACGGTCCTTACCCCCTGTGCAGTGAAACACCACGGGGTCTTCTCTTTCCGGCTGCGCCAGTTCCCGGATCACCGCTGCCCAGGTTTCAGGGTATTTCTCAAGATTATTTATATAGCCTTTTACCATGAAATCGGAAGTAAGCCACTCTGTATCCCCGTTTTGAAGTCTCTCCATGGCCTCTGCAAAATCAAATTTTCCGTGGCTGACCGGCATGTGGATATATGCGGCTGAACCGTCTTCGGGCAGCCTGTCAAAAGCGCCTTCTGCCTCAGAGGTGGTTCTGAAATCATAAACTTTTTTTATACCCATATTTTTCAGGCGCTCAATATCCCGGCCCGACAGCCGGGACAATCCGTCTGCGCGAAACACCCGCCCCCATTTTACCCTGACTCCATCTGCTGTCTTGTATCCACCAAGATCCCGGAAATTTACAGTACCGTCCATCCAGACCCGGCGCTCGGCAACAAGCATGGACTCGCCACGGGTCTCGAGAAAAAAATAATGCCTGGCCAGGGGATCAAGGCCGCTTATCTCCGCGCATCCGTCATCGGAGCGGGCCACCTGCAGCGACTTATCAAAAACATCGGGGTTTTCAGAGGCGTAAACCGTCACTTCCGCATCGTCTGCGCTTTCCCAGCAGATCCGCACCGTATGTTCATCCATTCTCTCGGCCGCGGCATCGAGCAGAAATTTTTCTGTTTTATGTCCATGGTTCATTGCTGGTCCCCGCCTTTAAACTCAAGATTTTGATATAAAACATATACCATGCTTCCGGCAAGCAAAATGATAAAATGTGCCTGCAGGTGCCATTCAATTCGGGGGCTGGATCCTGCCTGGTTTTTTTAAGATACAGGGGCCAAAATTCTGCTTGACCCGGACAGGCCTTTTGTTTAGCATAATGTTTTTACTGGATAATTTATTTAAACAAGAAGTGTTTAACCTAAATTGAGGTTTAACCAAACTTAGCGGAGGTGCCATTTTGCTAGATACCGGACATCTTCAATCCGGAGGTTCAAAATCAAAAATAAGCAAATCCAGAGAAATAGTGGAAGGCGCCCTGAATCATGCAGGCATTACCATAGGCGGTGACAACCCCTGGGACATTCAGGTGAACAACGAGGAAGTCTTTGACCGTATAGTGCGTGACGGCGAACTGGGCGTGGGAGAATCCTACATGGAGGGCTGGTGGGACTGTCAGGCCCTGGATCAGTTTTTCGACAAGGTTTTCCGGGCCAAACTCCAGCAGTATTTTAAAGATAACTGGAAAGCAGCCCTTCACCTGCTCAAGGCCAAGCTTCTCAACCTGCAGAAAAACCAGCGGGCCTACAAAGTGGGCAAGCAGCACTACGATGTGGGCAATGACCTTTACAGAGACATGTTAGATTCGCGCATGGCGTATACCTGCGGATACTGGAGCGGAGGTGCTGCTGATCTTGACGAAGCCCAGGAGGCGAAGCTTGACCTGGTATGCCGAAAAATCGGGCTTGAACCCGGCATGAAGGTGCTGGACCTTGGCTGCGGATGGGGATGCTTTGCAAAGTATGCAGCCGAGAAATACGGCGCGGAGGTAACCGGCTTGACCGTCTCCCAGGAGCAGGTTGATCTAGGAAATCAAATTTGCCAGGGCCTGCCTGTAAACATTTATCTAGATGACTACAGAAACGCCACAGGCACCTATGACCGGGTGGTCTCCATAGGCATAATGGAACACGTGGGCTACAAGAATTACCGCACCTACATGGAAGTTGCAAACCGATGCATGAAAGACGACGGAATCGCACTTATCCACACCATAGGCGGCAATGTAAGCGCCACTTCCGCAAATCCATGGACCACGACCTATATATTTCCAAACAGCATGCTGCCTTCCATATCCCAGCTCGGAGCTGCCATGGAGGGCATTTTCGTAATGGAGGACTGGCACAATTTCGGCCCTGACTATGACAAGACCCTTATGGCCTGGGATGAAAACTTTGAAAAATCCTGGCCCAAGTACAGGGAAAGCTACGGAGAGCGATTCTACAGGATGTGGAAATTCTACCTTATGAGTTCTGCAGGGGCTTTCCGCTCAAGGAGCATTCAGCTCTGGCAGATTGTTATGACCAAGCCCGGACGCGAACAGCCTGATTGCCGGCTTTCATAAAAAATCATGATCGAAGCAACCGTAATAATAGTAGGCGGAGGTCCGGCAGGTTCAGCATGTGCGAGGGAGCTCACGAAAAACGGTATAGACGCCCTGATTATAGACAAGCACGAATTTCCGCGAACCAAGCTGTGCGCCGGCTGGATCACGCCGAAAGTACTAGCGGACCTTGAACTCGACCCTCAGGATTATCCGCACAGCCTCCTGGTCTACCGTAAGATATTATTCTGCTTCAAAAAAATACCTGTAACGGTGCCCACCCGGCAGTATTCGATCCGAAGGTTTGAATTTGACGATTTCTTGTTAAAACGAACAGGCGCGCCTGTTCATAAGCACCATGCAAGCGATATCCGCCTGGAAAACCGGAAATACGTTATTGACGGAAAATACAGGTGCCGATTTCTCGTGGGCGCGGGCGGCACCCACTGCCCGGTCCGCAAAGCCCTTTTTTCCGAGATCCACCCACGGGATCCCCGGCTCTGCCTCGCCACCGTGGAAGAGGAATTTGCCTGGAACTGCGAGGACTTCCAGTGCAGGCTGTGGTTTTTCGATAACAGTCTTCCCGGGTATTGCTGGTACGTGCCCAAGCAGAAAGGCTATCTAAACGTGGGCATCGGCGGCAAGCTTGAGTCCCTTAAAAATCGAGGCCAAAACATAAACAGGCACTGGTCGCTTTTTACAGAGAAGCTTTCACGGCAAAACCTTGTTAAAGGACATAAATTCAATCCCAGGGGTCACATTTACTATCTTCGTGGAAGGACGAAAAATACGCGCAATGAAAATGCCTTTTTAACAGGAGATGCAGCAGGCCTTGCCACCCGGGACATGGGCGAAGGCATTGGCCCGGCTGTGGAAAGCGGAAAAATTGCAGCCCGGGCCATAATCTCAGATACTCCTTTTTCCCTTCGCAAAGTCACCCAATGGAGCACGCCTCAGATTCTGAAATCAGGATTCACCCCAGGTTGATAAGCCTGAGAGGCGGCAGCTCCAGTACCAGGGAAGGCTCGCAGAATTGTCCGATACCGATACGGCTATTCGGATATAATTTCGGACCTGAAAAAAAATGAAGAGAAAAAACCGGCGCAGACAAACAAATGCGAACGGATTGATAAATAAGAAAGGAAACCAAGGTGTATAAAATTTTAACCGGCGCCACGCTGATAGACGGCAACGGCAACCGCATCAAAGACTCAGCGCTGGTATTTAAGGACGATCGCATAGAGGCGGCCGGCAAACGCGAAGATGTGCGGGTGCCGGAATCTGCCGGACACTACGATCTTTCTGGAAAATTCATTCTGCCGGGCTTAATCGACACCCATATACATCTGGACCTGCACGGCATGTCCGATACCATCCATGAAAGCATGGTTGAAGACAAGCTGCGCACCATACGGGCCGCCATAGAAATGGGCAATACTGTCCGTGCCGGATTCACCACCGTACGCAACGCGGGCTCAGCCAATTACATAGATATTGCAGTGAAAAAAGCAGTTGAAGACAACCTTATCGTAGGCCCCAGAATCTTGGCCAGCGGCAAAATCATCTGCATGCTCACAGCAGGCAGTGAATATTTCAAGGGACTGTATCGCGAGGCCGACGGAGTGGACGAAAACCGGAAAGCCGCCAGGGAACAGATAAAAGAAGGTGCCGATTTTCTCAAAGTCATGGCTACCGGGGCTATCATGAATCCGGGCGGAGTGCCCGGCGCACCGCATCTCGACGTTGAGGAAATTCGGGCGGTAGTCGAAGAAGGCGAAAAGGTGGGCATGCACACAGCAGCCCATGCCCATGGGGCAGAAGGCATTAAAAATGCCATCCGCGCCGGGGTGCGTACCATCGAGCACGGCACCCTGGCAGATTCCGAGGCATTAAAAATGATGGCAGACCACGGGATCTTTCTGACCTCCACTCTAAGCTCAAATTTCTGGATGCTCTACGGGCGTGAAAAAAACGGTCTGCCTCAATTCATGGCGGAAAAAGCCGAGGAAGTAGCCAGGCTCCGCCGGGAAAACCTGCACCGGGCTCTTGAAGCCGGGGTTATGGTGGCCCTGGGTACAGATGCGGGCACTCCCTATAATTACCATGGCAAAAACGCCATGGAACTCATACAATACGTGAAGCTTGGGCTCATGGATGAAATGGGTGCAATCACGGCTGCCACCCGAACCGCAGCAGACGCCATCGGTATGCTTGATCGGGCCGGCACCCTGGAACCCGGCAAACTCGCAGATTGCATAGTATTAAACAAAGACCCTTTAGATGACATTTCCTGCCTTCAGTCCCGGCAAAATTTTCACCTTGTTTTCAAGGACGGCCGGGTCGTAAGGGGCAGGATAGATACCAGCCAATGGTCAAGCGAATCTCACCTGGGCCTGGCCTGAAAATCGTTTAAACCCTGCTGACAGGGCGGTTAAGAAAAAGGAAAATCCCGTATGGACCGTAAACAAAGAATATTATTTCTCTGTGATGCCAGTGATGTAGAAGAAGTGGAGGACAGTTTTGCCGGGCAGTCCGCCTATGAGCTAAGCATTGAAACCACTGAAAAAATATTAAGCTTCGGGGTACGAGAATACCTGTACCAGACCGTGGAGCGGATCAACCACAACCCGGAAATCTACGACGGCGTGGTGGGCACCCACGATTCCTCGGCAGTGTTTGCGGCCATAATTGCCGAAGAAACCGGGAAAAGGTTCGCATCGGTTCAAAGCACCATCTGCTGCCAGAATAAATATCTCTGCCGCCGGATACAGCGGGCATGTATCCCCGGGCATACGCCGGGCTTCTGCCTGGCCCTGGACTACCTGAGAAACCCGGATCGGCTGCAGGCCCCTTTTTTCATAAAGCCGGTGCGGGCCAATATCTCCTTTGGTGCTCACAGGATTGAGACCCCCCAGCAGCTCGAATTCTACATAGGCTCCGAGAGCATGGATATCGCCCGCTTCAACCAGTATTACCTGGAGGCCATTGGCAGTTATTCCAAGCACTACAACGCCATTAACATGGCCACCTGCAACAGTTTTCTTTGTGAAGACCTGATTGACGGCAACCAGGTCACGGTTGACGGCTATATTTTCGAAGGCGGGGTAACTTGCTTCGGGGTCACCAAAGCCGTGTTCCATCCCCGAACCAACAGTTTCAGCCACCACGAATTTCCTTATGAATTATCCCCGGGGCTTCATTCGGCCATTACGTCGGCTTTAAGCCGGCTCATACCCGAAACCGGACTTAACAACAGCTTTTTCAACGTGGAACTGAGGATAGATGAAACAGCAGAGACCTTTAAAATTATTGAGGTCAACAGTCGCATAGCCTTCCAGTTTGCAAGGACCATCGAGGCGGTAACCGGTATATCCCCCCTCTATATGCTGTGTGATGTGGCGGTGGGCAGGCGGCCTGCTCTGACCCCCCAAACCGAACATTTGTTTAATTACTGCTACAACTTCGAACTTCACCGTTTTTCTGATGCGAAAATTCTGCAGACTCCCACCAAAAGCGTTTTTGATGAAATAGCACTGAAATACCCGGAAGTCCGCGTAAGAAACCTGATTCATGAAAACGTCAATTTGTCGGATTTCAAGCACAACCCGGAAAGTTTCCGCTACTGCATACTCGATGTGCCCGGAAACAGCCGTGAAGAGATAATGTCAAAATATACTGACGTGACAGGGATTCTGTCCTATAAATTCGATACTCCGGATGAACATGGCCGTATCTCAGAATCGACCGGTCAGCCACCGGAACAAACCATTGGAAGAGGCCATGAGCTCGAGTTCCAACCGGAAAAAAACAAGATTTGAGGTTTATTATGATACGACCGGGCAAGACCTTTGAAAAAATCCGACTTTATCCAGGAGACGGGTAATTTGAACTCAAACCGGCACCCCCCTGACCGGGATGCAAAAGGACCGGTACTCAATCTTCGGACAAAGGTGACACTTATCTTTCTGGTGCTAGCCCTTGTCCCGCTTATAATAATAGGATGGTTCTCTGTACAGACAACTGAAAAACTGATTCTCAGTATGGTAATGCGTCAGCTTGAAAACGCTGCCACGGACAAGGCCGCCCTCCTGGAACGATGGCTCGATGAACGGAAGGCTGACATGGAAGTTGCTGGGGGTTCATCGATTGTAAGATCCATGGACCCGGAGCGTATATCCCCCTATCTTGAACTTATGCGTGCAAAATACGGTGTATATAAAGACCTGACCGTTGTCTCGGACAGCGGGAAAATAATATACAAACAAAAACCCGCTTCGGCCCTATTGCCTGATATCGGCAAAAGGGCCGGGGAACCGGAAGACGGTCTTCATATATCGTCAATCACATATGCTCCTGAAGAAAAGGAGTCCTCTTTTTTCATCTCTGCGCCGATATCGAACAAAAACGGAGAATTCACAGGAGCCGTTTACGGAAGGGTCGGCACCAGCAAGATCATAAACCTTATCTTAAACATTTCCCTGGGCGAAACAGGCGAGTGCTATCTTGTAAATGAAGAAGGCCTGTTTCTTGCCCACCAGGACCCTCACAGGATTTTAACAGAGAACATATCCCAGTCCGAAAGCTTTAAAAACATATTCGAGCAAAGGGACAGAAACAAGGCGTACCTTGATTACCGGGGTATAGAGGTTCTGGGAACCTCAAGGAATGTGGGTGGCACGGACTGGTACATAGTTGTAGAGCAGGACCGCAAAGAGGCTTTTGAAAGCGCAGGCACTCTTAAATCGATCATCTTTCTGACTGTGTTCGTGTGTATAGGAAGTGCGCTTATGCTTACCTGGATGTTTTCCTACAAAATAGTAAACCCGATCAGGCGTTTGAGCAGATACGCGGAAATTATAGCGGATTCCAATTTTGACAAGGACATTGTAAAAACCGACAGAAACGATGAAATAGGCATGCTCTACCGCGCATTCGAAGATATGTACAGCAAGCTTGCCAGACGTCATAACCATTTAAAACAGGAAGTGGGGTTAAAGGAGGCCGAACTTAAGGAAACAGACATGATCCTTGAGAAAACCAGGCGGGTTGCCGAACGCTCGGAAAAATTCGCCGCCATGGGAAGAATGGGAGCTGCTGTGGCCCACGAGATTAGAACGCCCCTGACATCGCTTAAGCTGTATCTCGAATCCGCCCAGGAGCAGATAAGCAAGTGCCCGGAAGACGAAGAGGACTTCCAGGTGGCAATGAATCAGGTCAACCGCATAGAAACCTCCATCAACCGGTTCCTGGATTTTGTAAAGCCCCGGGATTTGGTATTTTCCGTAATAGACCCAGGCACACTCATAGAAGACGTCCTCCACATGATCCATCCGCTTGCAAAACGACAGGAATGCATACTTGAGTCGGAAATCGAACCCGAGTTGCCGTACATATCCGGCGACAGAAAACTTCTGGCAGAGGCCCTTGTAAACCTGATGGTAAATTCTCTGGAGGCCGCCCCGAAGCAAGGGACAGTAACTGTTACAGCGGCGCGGGACCGGTTTGACAACAGCGGCGGGCAGATGCCTTGCGTAAGAATAGAAATCCGGGATACCGGGCAGGGAATAGCCGAAGACCAGTTGGAGAACCTGTTTGAACCGTTTTATACCACAAAGGCATCGGGCACGGGACTGGGGCTGCCCCTGGTGTTAAACACCATCAAAAATCACGGCGGCGTGATCCGTGTAAAAAGCGAGGTTTACAAAGGAACTGTTTTTTCCCTTTTCATCCCGCTTGAATCTGAGAACAACTTGCAGGAAGATCATGGAAAAGATACTGATCATTGATGATGACGAAGGGCTGGTGCATTTTTTAACCAGGTTTTTTAAGAGAAAAGGCTACGGAGTTACAGCATGCTCAAGGGGCGGGCAGGCTGTTGAAAAAACCGCGCAGGAAAACTTTGACCTGATCCTGCTCGACTATAAAATGCCGGATTTAAATGGGCTTGACACCCTTGCACAAATCAGGGGCAACAGTGTAAAAACCCCGGTAATCATCATGACCGCCTACGGCACCACAAATCTTGCAATAGAAGCCATGAAGGCCGGAGCCTATGATTACCTGGTAAAACCCTTTGAAAGGCGTGATTTAAGCAGAATTGTAAACGAGGCCCTGCAGGTAAACCGCCAAATGAAGGAGTTCGTGCGTCTGCCGGCACCGGATTCTGAATCCGCAGCCCCAGATGAGGAACACGCCCTGCAGATGATCGGCAGCAGCAAAGAAATGCAGGAGATCTACAAGCTGATCGGACAGGTTGCAGAAAAAGACGTTCCCGTCCTGATAACCGGGGAGAGTGGTACGGGAAAAGAACTTGCAGCCCGGGCGATTTATCATCACAGCCTCAGAAGGGAAAATCCTTTCATAGCGGTAAACTGCGCCGCAATTCCTGAGTCCCTTTTTGAAAGCGAGCTTTTCGGCCACGAACGCGGGGCATTTACAGGCGCTGACAGGACTTATATAGGCAAATTTGAAAGATGCCACCGGGGAACCCTGTTTCTTGACGAAATAGGCGAAATGCCCCAGTCTTTGCAGGCAAAGCTTCTGCGCGCTCTGCAGACCGGTGAAATAGAAAGACTCGGAGCAGGCAAAAGCACAAAAGTTAATGTGCGCATTATTGCGGCTACGAACAAGGACATTGGAGCAGAGGTACGAGCGGGCAGATTCAGACAGGATCTTTACTGGCGCCTCAAGGTGATCACCCTTGATCTGCCCCCGCTCAAAACCCGCAGCGAGGACATACCCGAGCTTGTAAATTATTTCCTGCGCCGTTTCGCGGCGGAATATGACAGGTCGGTATGCCACATCTCCGAGCCTGCCCTAAAACGCCTTGTTTCATACTCGTGGCCGGGTAATGTGCGCGAGCTCGAGAACTGCGTACGCCGGGCCGTACTGCTGAGCTCCGGGGAGGTGATCTCAGAGGCCGGCCTGAGGATACCAGAGGCGGGCTCGAATTCGATGCCCGAGCCGGAAGCTGATAAAACCCGCCTTATGCAGCAGATCAGACAAAGCCTTGAGGAAATCATACCCGAGCTGCTCCGCCTTTCTGAAAATGGAATATACTCCGACATAATAGCTCTTGCCGAAGAAACTCTGATCAATAAAGCCCTTGAACAGTGCGGTAACAACCAGGTAAAGGCGGCCTCCCTTCTTGGCATCAGCAGAAACACCCTCCGCGACAGGCTTAAAAAGCAGCAGGACTCATAAAAGAGACAGGAAAGATCAAAGACCCCATCGTGCTCGGCCCAAGTGTGCAAACAGCTGATGGCAGCGACAGCGATTACGCCTGTTCAATTATCACTGCTTCCTGTTCAGATCTTATACAAACAAAACGATCGCCTTGCCCGGCAGCGCTGTCCGTACTTTTCCCTGATACTCAAATATCGTATTATTTCAAGTTATTAAAATTTAAATACAAACCCCGCATCCCCTGGCACACCCAGTGCAATACATGCTGTTGAAACCGGATTGCAATATACACCCGGGTCAACACATACAAGGAGATCTCAAACCATGCTCACTAAACAGACCCCGAACATGGATGCATTATTTCTGGAAAACGCATTTGAGCAGTACCGGGGAAATATCAGTCCGGAGGGGCTGCAGACCTGCGAGCGCATCGAAGAGGTTATTATGATGTGCGCAAGGGATGATCCGGTCTACGAACAGATAAGCAGTTTCTCCATAGCGCTCTACATTCTCGGATATTTTGACTGTAACGATCTTATGTCTGTTCCTGACACGGACACTTCAGAAGCCGGGCAGATTCTGCGGCAGGATTTCATCCCGGTCAGATCAGAAAACATCCCTGATGATTATAAAATTACGGAAGCTGGTGACAAATACCTGCTGGTTGCAGGAGACCCCTTATTCCCGGAACATTTCGCCGTGCTCACAGACAGAACCAGCTCCAGGCCGTTTTTTTCCAAACTCCCGTTTTTCGGAAGCGGATTTGACACCCTTGATGAACTCAAAGATGAGTTTGCAGGCACTGACGGGGGTAAAGAAGACGATTTTCATTATTTCCGTAAAAAACCCCAAGGCGGAATCCCGCCGGATTCAAGGGGTAAAATATTCATTCTAAGATAAATCAGCCCTAAAAACAAAGAACCATCATTCTGGAATTTTTTTCAAGGAGGCAGTTCAATGTCAGTTATCACCAGCGTTATAGACAAGGTAAAACACACAGATCCCGGTGAGAAAGAATTTCATCAAGCCGTAATCGAAGTTATGGAAACCCTCGAGCCCACCGTGGACAAGCACCCCGAGTTTGTAAAAGCCGGGATCTACGACAGAATAGTCGAGCCTGAAAGAATGATAATCTTTCGGGTGTCCTGGACCGACGACAAAGGCGATGTCCATGTAAACCGGGGCTTTCGCGTTCAGTTCAACAATGCAATCGGGCCGTTTAAGGGCGGCATAAGATTCCATCCCTCGGTAAATTTAAGCATCATAAAATTCCTCGGCTTTGAACAGGTTTTTAAAAACTCCCTTACCACCCTTCCCATGGGCGGAGCCAAGGGCGGCTCCGACTTCGATCCCAAGGGCAAATCAGACAACGAGATCATGCGGTTCTGCCAGGCATTCATGCGGGAATTGTCCCGGCACATAGGCCCGGAAACAGACGTGCCTGCAGGAGACATAGGTGTGGGCGCCCGGGAAATCGGCTACATGTATGGATATTACAAAAAACTCAAAAACGAACACACAGGGGTATTGACCGGAAAGGGCCTTGAATACGGCGGTAGCCTGATCCGGCCAGAAGCCACTGGCTACGGGACCGTTTATTTTGCACAGGAGATGCTTGCAACCCGCGGCCTGGATTTAAAAGACAAGGTAGTGGCAGTAAGCGGCTCGGGAAATGTAGCCCAGTATGCCATAGAAAAGGTAAACGAGCTTGGCGGCAGGGTCATTTCGGTATGCGACTCCAGCGCAACCGTGATTGATGAATCCGGAATTGATATTGAAAAATGCTGCTTTCTAATGGCTCTTAAAAACGAGCGAAGAGGCAGGGTTGGAGAATTTGCAGTAAAATACAACACAGTATGCTTTGACGGGAAAAACGTCTGGGACGTGATCCGGGAGGAAGGAATCAAAGTCGATATAGCACTGCCGTGCGCCACCCAGAATGAAATAGATGCTGAAAACGCAGAAGCTCTGGTTAAAAACGGCTGCATGTGCGTGGCAGAAGGCGCAAACATGCCATCCACGCCCGAGGCTGTTCGTATTTTCCGTGAAAACGGACTCCTCTATGGACCGGGCAAGGCCGCCAATGCAGGCGGTGTGGCAACATCCGGCCTTGAAATGAGTCAGAACAGCATGAAGCTGTCCTGGAGCCGGGAAGAAGTGGACTCCCGCCTGCACACGATCATGAAAAATATCCACCAGTCCTGCCTTGATGCAGCAGAGGCATACGGGAAAAAAGGCGATTACGTCATGGGCGCAAATATAGCGGGCTTTGTCAAGGTCGCAAATTCAATGCTGGCCTACGGTATTGTTTAGAATTCTTTCATCGCCGCTTTTTTTACAAAGAGATCTGCGGGCTGGCGCTGTCTTCGGCCAGCCAGCAGACCGCCTTTTGCCGGCTTGTGCCCGAGCAGAGCACAAGACCGCAGCGTCCTGTATCGGCAACCTTTACGGCACTGGCCAGGCTGCTGTCTTTAGGACTTAAGGTTTCAAGCAGATTGGGCAAAGTCCTTATCCAGCCCAGATTGAATATAACTTCCGGGGTTTCAGGATAGATCGCCATATAGAAAATACCGGCTTCGATCAGATCGTGGAAAAAATGCGTCCCAAAGGACAAATCAGGTATGAGGCTGCCGTCCCTGTAGCTGATCTCTGCAATGGCGGCCACATGATTGATTTCGGAAAAGTTTACGCACACACCCATCTCCGGGGCATGGGTTCCCCATCTGCCAGGGCCCATTAGAAGAACCGGTTTTTTTTGCCTGTCTGCAAACATGCGGTTTAATTTTCCCACCAGCCGGGCAACGCTGTATTTGTCAGATTTTGACAGTTGTACATATTTCTCGGGATCGACAAAAATGATCTTTTCAACGGGCTGATAAAGACTCCCTCCCATGAAATTGCCGTTCACCGATATGATGATGCGCTCGGAGGGCACAGAGTCGGGCACAAAAACCTCTTTTCCGTCACCCACGATCTGAAGAGGTCTGCACTGAAGAAGATTTATCCGGACATCGTCGAGACGGCTGAAATTAACTGTAAACTCTATATCCACGGGATACTGGTAGGCTTCTTCAAGCTGCTTTAGCATCCTTGCCATAAGATCCACAAATGACGTTTTGTTTAAAAAGGAATCAAAGCCAAGAACATCAGTGCCCCCGGCATCCCGTGCCCCAATGAGTTTCCGGGATTCGGCCGGCTTTTTCCCTAGAACTTCGTCTACCGGAACCGTCTGGATCTGATTTTTCTCCAAATTAAGAAGATCCGCAAAATGCTGGGAAAACCTGCGCATATCCTTCATGCCCGCAAGGGGGCGCACAAGCGGCTCATCCAGTGCAATTATACGCGGGTAGTCATCTTCCACACGGTTTACAGCCCTGGTTCCCAGACCGAATACAAGCCTTACCATGCCTGCACCGGGATCCATGCCTTTTTTCCACACAAAGGGGTTATGGGACAAGCCCACACCTGCAAGCTCGGGATAAAACCAGCTCTGATCATAGGAGCCGGAAACCCGCTGAACCAGAAGCGCCATCTGTTCATCCATCCGGTCAAGGCCTCTTTGTCTCCGATATTCCAGGGCATCTTCACTCATTGTGCTGGCAAATATCTTTTTGACCGCTTCTTCAAAATTTTCATACCGTTTCTCAGGCGAGCCCTGGTTGACACAGAAATAACTTTCATACTTGCCTGCAAAAGCACTGCCGAAAGCGTCCTCCAGAAGACTGCTTGAACGCACGATAATCGGAGACTGGCCGAAATATTCGAGCATGAACTGGAACTGTTCTGTTATTTCCTCCGGAAACACGCCGTTTAACATCTGCTGCCGCAATTCCGCGGCACTTGTAAAATAACCCTCCCGGGTCTTATGAGCCATGAAAAGCTTCCACCAGCCGTTCTGTACAATATAGGAATAAAACACGTCAGAGCCTATATAAAAGGAATCATGCTGTTCAAGTACATCTCCCCACTCAGAGGATTTTTCCATGGCAAGTATTTTGCGGGCAAGCAGCATGCCCAGAGATTTGCCGCCTATAAAGCCGGTTCCTATCAGCCGCTCTTTTATCTGCAGCAGATCCTCGAGGCCCAGATTCCTGCGTATCATGGAAAGAACCCGGTTGTTGCGCGTCAGCAAAAGTCGGCTTAGCTGTTCGACCATGTCCTGCTTTTCTTCCCTATTCGCATCAGATTCCAGAAGCTGCCTTGCCTGCAGAAACAGCCTGTCCCAGTAATCCAGTCGGCGCTGGGCGCTTCCGGTACGGTAGCTGGAAAGAAAGGAAAAAAGGCGGCTTGCCTCAACACTGTTTATCACCGGCACAAGGTCGTCGTTTTCCTTTACGTGAGGGAAAAACATGGTGGGGGAATACCTGTGCTGAACCTTTATGGGATGGATGCATACCCTTCCCTGGTAATTGTAGACGTCTATTAAAACCTGTGTAATTCCCCTGATACGCGCAATGGCTTTAAAGGAATGACGGTTGCGGAGAATCGCAAAATAGGCCGTGGTATTTAGTTCATATAAATACGGGCAGGTAATGAAAAAAAAATCGCCGATCATAAGGTCTGTTGCCCATACGTGCTGCAGATCGGAAAGAGAATCAAACACGTAGCACACATCCCGGCCTTCTTTGGTAAGGATGCTGTGAACTTCCGCGGAAAAGGTTTCAAACCCCTTGTCTGTATTTAAATGATATATTTCCAGGTTGTCTTTGGGGTCAAGAAGCGGTGCATGTCGGGCAAAGCGCATGTATACCACGCGCTCGCTGCCCGCCAGGGCGCTATTTACAAAAGGTGTGACAAGCCGCTGATAGTCCTCTATGCCGTCAACCTGCCATACGACATTATCGCCCCTGCGAAGGCGGTCGATAATTTTATCCAGGCTTTTCCAGCCGGTGCTTACTTGAGAATGATAGGCCATGGGTTTCCCAAACGCTATTCTGATATGACGCCGGCACAAAGAAATTGTATAAATACATATTTCCCTGTTTTATGTCGGCTTCGCAAAAAATCCTTTTAAAAATGTAATTTATCACATACCTGCGGCCCTGCAAACGATTAAGAGACACCAGCCGGTTCCGGGTGCCGGGAACACAGAACGTTACCGATTAACGGTTAACACTGCAAACCGTTACCTTTACGCGTCAAAAGCCTGCCCGATCAGACATCAGCTCCGTTGTATAATTTTATAAGACTTTGAATTTATAGGTTAATATAAAAACAATTGGCGCCTCCCGCAAATCTGGCACAAATATTGAAGACCAGATTATAAAAAGACACGCATCAAAACATTGGATCCCTGCAGCAGAAAGGAAAGAAATATGAGCTTTAAAGATATTACAGTAATCTCCTGCGGCACGATAAGCCCGGAGCTCAATTATCTGCGCACAGAAGGTTTCCTGGATGCTGGACATGTGTATTTTACCACGCCTGGACTCCATGAAAGCCCGAAAGAACTTGAAAAACAATTGGTAGAAAAAATTCAAAAGGCACAGAAGAAAACCGACAAGATCCTCGTGGTCTACGGCGGGAAGTTCTGTTACGTCAACGCAGGCGAGCCAACCAGGACCATTGACACCATTATTAAGGAACAAGGCGAAAATATTGCCAGGATCAACGCCACACACTGCATGGACATGCTTGCAAGCCAGGAGGAGCGCGCGCAAATGGCCGGAGACGAGAAGGTGCTCTGGATGACGCCGGGATGGATCAAGTTCAGGCATTACGTTTACAAAGGCTGGGACAAGGGGCTTGCAAACGAAAATTTCCCGAAACATACCGGCGGGGCCATGGTTCTTGACGGCATCGGCTTCATGGATCAATACATGGCGGAAAAACCCGAAGAACTGCTGGAATACTCGGACTGGATGGGAATTGCAATACAGCCGTGCCCCGTTACCCTTGAACGGTTTAAGGCTCTGCTCACCGAGCAGGCGCAACGCCTTGCTTCATAAACCGGGCAGACTCCGGGAGAAACAGTTTCCCGGAACTGTTTTGACAAATAATTATAATAATAAAAGGGGGTTTATCATGGGCAAGATGAAAAAATTCATGGTAGAACATTACAATCCAGGGGCTGACTGCAGTGCAATCCAGGATAGCTGGAGGAAAATGGCGCAGCTTGAAAACGCTACGTGGGTCAGAACCTATATAAACCGTGACGAAGGCTGGCGGTTTTGCATCTGGCTTGCACCCGATGCGGAAGAGCTGAAAAAAATCTTCCGGGAAATGGATGTTTCCTGGGAAAAGATCATCCCCGTCGAGGAAACCACCCCTGATATGTGGGGTGAAAAATGGGAGGAACACCTTCAGAAGGAACAGTATGCCGACACTCTGGGATTCTGATTGAAAAATCTGTTTTAAGCCGGCCGATCCATCTAAATAAGGCCGGCAGCGGAAGTCCGTAACATAAATTGTTGGAAAGGCCCCGGGCAATATTTGCGCCCGGGGCCGGCAACAACAGCCTTGATTTATTTTTCAAAAAAACCAGCCGCCCAATACAGCGAACAGCCGGAAGTTACTTTTTATCCGAATAGTCGTACCAGCCCTTGCCTGTCTTCTGGCCGTATTCTCCCTTCACGTATTTTTCCACAACACTTGGCGTGGGAAGATGCGCAAAATCTCCGGTCTCCCTGAATTTCTCAATGCCCATGGTATAGGCCAGGTCAATGCCGGTAAGATCGTTTAAGCGGAACGGGCCCATGGGATGGCCGGCTCCGTAGACGCATGCACTATCGATATCCTCCACCGTGGCCACTCCCATTTCCAGCAGCCACAGGGCCTCTCTTTGAATGGCGCGGAATATCCGGTTCAACAGAAATCCGTCGACCTCCTTTTTCAAATGCACGGGCATTTTTTCAATCTTGCGGCACAGCTCCATGGAGACCTCAATAGTCTCGTCCGAAGTATGGGGCCCCTGGACAACCTCCACCAGCTTCATTACAAGGGCGGGATTGAAAAAGTGCAGGTTGCATACCTTTTCAGGCCGGTTTGTTGCATCGGCGATTCTCGAACTTACTATAAAAGAGCTGTTTGTGGCCAGAATTGCATGAGAGGGCGCCATCTTATCAAGGTCGGCAAAAATCTTGCGCTTAAGATCCAGCACTTCGAGCACTGCTTCTATCACGTAATCCGCATCCTTTACCGCCTCCTCCATGCTCATGGTAAAGCTTATGTTATCTCTGGCCTGTTTTGCCTGCTCTTCGGTGAGCTTGCCCTTTTTAACCCGGCCCGGCAGATAGTTGTCAACAAACTGCTCGGCATTTTTGAGCACATCCTCCTTTACGTCAGTGCAAACGGTTTTGTATCCTTGGATTGCACAAAGGGTTGCGATCTGATGACCCATGTTGCCAGCACCTATAATCGCAATGTTTTTAACGTCGCTGATCTTCATTTGACCTCCTTTTGATGGTTGATGTTGTGTATTTACGGAAACGGCCTTAAAAGGAATAACGCCGGTTGATCAACTGATTCGGAATATATTTAAGATAATGATAATATTACAAAGAAATTCTACACTCAAGCGATTTTTTTGACCTTGCAGAAAAGAAGATATATTATGCATATAGACTGTCTGTTGTGGAGTTAAATAAGAACCCAAGCTTTAATGGAGAAGCAAAATGAAAGAAAAAACCAGGGACAATATTTACAAGGCTTTTATAGGCGAGGCAAAGGCCTATTTCAGACTTCTTGCTTATGCGGAAAAAGCAGAGGAAGAGGAAGTCCCACAGATTGCGCTTCTGTTTCGCGCCGTTGCAGAAGCAGAGCGCGTTCACGCCACCAGCCACCTAAACCTTGTAAAAGACCTTCTGGTCAAGGACACAGACACCAACCTTATGGATTCTTTTAAACGCGAGCAGTCCATCAGTGAAAACGAATACCCCGAGCTTATCAAGACGGCCGAGGAAGAAGGCGAAAGCACTGCCGCAACTACTTTCAGCCACGCGAGGGATGCAGAGGCCTACCATGCCAAGCTCTATGAACGGGCCATTTATCATGTGATTAAAAACACGGTAAAGGCCTACCAGGTATGCCAGGTCTGCGGCTATGTAACAGACAAGAAGGCCCCTGAAAAATGTCCGGTATGCGGCGCACCCAGGGAAAAATTCAAAACCGTTGAATAATTTTTCAATAAAGAGCAGCTCTTTGCCGAAAACAGCAGAAAAGGAGGAACTTTATGGCGGCACTTAAAACCGTAACATCAAAAAAACTTTACATGGGCAGACTTAAGCACGGAGCTGATCTGCTTGAGGAAATCACCGAGGCATGCAAGAAAGAAAATATAAAACTCGGCCGTGTGGAAGCTCTGGGGGCGGTTAAAAAGGCAAGGCTGGGCTATTATGATCAGGAAGCCCGCGAATACGGATTTTTCACAATTGACCACCCCGTTGAAATAACCGCCTTAATCGGAAATGTTTCCTTAAAGGACGGTGAACCCATGGTGCATGCTCACGTCACGCTTGCAGATGAAGACGGAAAGGCATACGGCGGGCATCTTGCCCCGGAAACAGTTGTCTTTGCCTGCGAAATTATAATTGAAGCTTTGGAAGGCCCTGCTTTGGAAAGAAAGTTTGACGAGGAAACCGGCCTGACTCTGTGGGACATGTAACAATATGCCAAAAAACTAACCTGTTAACACCCATAATAGCATGAAAATCCAACAGGTCATAAAAAACCGATTGGCTGAAAAAGCAGCTAAACACAGGATCGGGGATGTACGCATAGGGCTTGGATATACGGCGGTGAAGCTCGAAAACGGGCAGACCGGACTTGCGGGTACGCCGCTGCGCCATGTTCGCCGGGGATGCACGGTTTTCGGAGGCATGCTCCCCCTTAAAGGAAGATATGCCACAGAGCTGCTGGAACTGATAACATCAGACTACCCCCTGGAAACCGCAGTGGGCCTGGCAACAGCAAACGCCCTTGCCAATCTTCCCTCCCCTGCCCAAAAAACCGGGGATATCCTTAACTTATTAACCTTTTCGGCAAAAGACCATGTGGGTATGGTGGGCAGTTTCGGCCCTCTGATCGGACCTGTCAAAAAAACCGGAGCTTTGCTTACCATCTTTGAACAGATTGACTCCCCGGCAGACGGACTTCAGCCGGCGGCAAAAATCCCGGATATACTCCCGCAATGCACTATCTGTATTCTTACGGCAACCTCCATTATAAATCACACATTTGACGACATAATCAGTGCAGCATCAGGATGCAGACACTTAGTGATGCTTGGCGCATCCACGCCGCTTGTACCCGGGATATTTTCGCACACGCCCGTTGATCTGCTCTCAGGCGTACTCGTAACAAAGCCTGAGGAAATCCTCCATATCATAAGCTGCGGAGGGGGCATGCAAAGGTTCAGTGGGGTTATAGAAAAGGTAAATGTGGAAAGTTGATTTGACACCATTAAGGGAAGCTGTTATTTTATAATAAAGTCGCGATGAACGCGGCATGCGGCCTTTTGGGACCGCTTCTTAAAAGCGGATTTGGTTGTTAATACTTTCAAGAAGAAAGGAGAGGAATCATGAAGATCCGAAAAGTAACAAAAACTCCCACCGGTTTGTGCAAATGTAAACGCTCCTGCTAAAAATCGATTTTCTAAATGAACCCAGAGCCTGTGTATGGACATATCTTTCATGCACAGGCTTTTTCAGTTTTAACAGCCAATTTCAAAACTTTATACCCAGGAGTTGTATCCGGATGACAAAACTTAAAACCGAGAAAACAGACTTTAAGGATTATATCTGCAGACCGTTGTGCATGTTTTTCTCAGAAGACGAAAAAGAGGATATGGCCTGTCTTGGAGCAAGAGTGGCGGCCCGGCTCTGCCAAAACGGCAAAATCAGCGAAGAAAAAACCCGAAACATATCAAAAGACCGTGGCGTATGGGAAAGGCACAGGAGCGATCTCGGAATTATCATGTGCCGGGCATGTGAATTTAAGGCAGAAGACTGCGATTTTCAGTCCCCCCGGCCGGCCGATGACCTTGAACCCTGCGGAGGTTATATTCTGCTTGCCCACCTGATAGAAAACCGGGCACTTGATATCACGGAACTGGAAAAAGCCTTATGAGCACCACCAACTGGCGCGACTCCCTGCTCAGACTCCATCCAGGGGCTGCTTTAAAAATACTGGAGGCCCCTTTTATTTATCACACACAAAAAGACGAACTCTACGAAATAGACGAACGGGCTCTTGAATTTTTAAAGCTTTGCAACGGCACCAGCACCGGCGGACAACTCACAGACGAAGACGAATTTGTTGAATACTGCCTGGAAGAACAGATCATAGAACTCCTCGACACACCGGAGGAAACAAGTATCCGGGTGGACAGGGGAACTACCCCTTCTTTGCGCTACCTTGAACTCCACCTGCTTCACAGATGCAATTTAAGATGCCGCCACTGTTACCTCGGTTCGCCCACGGAAAAGGAGATGGCGGTCGAAGATGCCGTGGCAGTCGCCCGGCAGTTTGCTGAAAACGGCGGTCTGCGCCTCCTTATATCAGGAGGCGAACCCCTGCTCTACAGTAATCTTGAAGCATTCCTGGACCAGACAAGCGGCCTGGGCATCCGAAGAATACTCTTTACAAACGGCACACTTATAACACCCGAAAACATCGGCAGAGTCAAGGCGGAAGAAATCTGCTTCAGCATGGACGGCATGCGCTTCGGCCATGAGGCGCTGAGAGGAAAAGGAACCTTTGATCCTCTGATAAGGGGGGTGGAGGCTGCGGTGAAATCAGACATGGACATTTCCTTTTCCACCATGATCCACAGGGACAATCCCGAAGAATTCGGACAGATGCAGGAAGTTGTAAAAAAGGCAGGAGCAGTGGAATGGGGCGTGGACATATTGACAGTAACCGGCTTGCTTGCCGGCCACGAGGATTTTTGCGTTGACTACAAAACAGCGGCACCGCTGATGAACTACGCCTTTGGCGGCGGATACCACGGATCTTCAGACGGCTATGCCTGCGGTCGGCATCTCATGGCTGTCATGCCGGATGGAAATGCTGTAAAATGCGGTTTCTACAGTGATTACCCCCTGGGTGACGCGCGCAAAAACCTTTCCCAATGCTGGCACAGGCTGCCGCATATACGGCTTGACGAACTTGAATGCAAAGAATGTGAATTTATAACCGAATGCCGGGGCGGATGCCGCTTCCGGGCGCCCCGCCCCCTTGCACCTGATCCGGCCATGTGCGCAATTTACGGGGTTGATCATGGACAAGGCAAAGCTTAAAGCTCCGAATTATATTCAATTCTATCCGACCCTGCGGTGCAACCATTCCTGCAGTTTCTGCTTTAACCGCGGAATACCCCGGGCCCGGGACGCCACCGTTGAAGAGTTTGAAAAAATTGCCGGGATATGCGAGGCTTCGGGAGTAGAGCATATAGACATACTCGGAGGAGAACCAACCTTGCACTCCTGCCTGGAAGAAATAATAAGTATTATATGCAAAAACCGTCTTAGCACAACCATAAGCACAAACGGCTCCCTGCCGGAAAAGCTTTTTTCCCTGTCTGAAAAATTTTCCGGTCAAAATGCGCGAATCGGAATTTCAATAAATGAATCCGGGGCAAGCCAGGGCCTCCACGACTACATCCTTGCGGAGCGGCCGATTGTAAAAACCGTTTATACGGGTTCAGACAACCCTGAGCAGAGCCTGCGGCCCTACATACAAATGCCGGAAATCGACTGCCGGCTGATATTCAGGGATGCGGTCGATTGCAGCGATCTTGAAAACTGCCCCTCCTTTGAATCGTTTTTAAACCGGCTCACAGATTTGAAAAAACAGTATCCGGGGTTGGAGGGGGTTTTCTGCGGCGGGTTTATTCCTGATACGAAAACTTATCCCGAACTGGAAGCCACCAGGTGCCCCGCGGGCACCACCAAGCTTTCCGTGCTCTGCGACGGCTCTGTCTATCCATGCTATCTGCTTTTCAAGTACAGGCGATTTTACCTGGGAAATATCCTGAAAGACGATTTTTCTGAAATCCGAAAGCATCCGGTGCTTGATTTTTTCAGGACCTTTTCCGGCAATCCCTGCAGAAATAAATCCTGCATGTTTTACCGCAAGTGCCGGGGCGGATGCCCGGCCATGAGCTATCTTGCCTATAACCGGCTGGATCTGCCCGATCCCAGATGCAACAATATATAAGAACTTAAAGGAGAACGCCCATGGATCAGTTTATAGATCTTCGCGAAAAAGCCCTTGAATCAGAGGATGGAGAATTCGTTTTCGGCGTGGAACATACAGGCAGTCATGCCTGCTACATGATCTACGGGGTTTTGCAGCCGGGAGAAAAAGACCGGCTCGTAAAACCCGGCAAAGGGCATGAAGAGATGGTTCTGGCCTCCACAGGCGACCTTGAGGTCACCGGCGCCGTAACCGGCCGGCTAAAACAGGGCGAAGCATTTTATATAGCCGAAGAACAGAGAGCATACCTTGAAAATCCGGCGGATACAGAAGCAGTCTATGTTATTGCCGGGGGCCACGGCGAACACGGTCATCACCATCAATAAAAGGGATATACCATATGCCGGCAGAGCTGCACCTGCTAAACAGCATGACCCGGAAAAAGCAGAAATTCGTACCCAGGCACCCGGATGGTACGGTTAAAATCTTCACCTGCGGCCCTTCAATTTACAACTGGCCGCATATCGGCAATTACCGGACATTTCTTTTTGAAGACATACTGGAGCGCTATCTTGATTATCTAGGGTACACGGTAGAACGCCTTATAAACTTTACCGACATGGAGGACAAAGCGATTGCCCGGGCAAACGAACTAGGCATTTCCCTGCAGGAACTGACCAGGCCTGTGGCTGAAAAATTTATACAGGAGTGCGAAATGTTTAATATCGGCCTGCCCGATACCATCGCGCGCTCAACAACGAGCGCTGAGCAGGCCGTCCTGCTGATCAGGCGCCTTTTGGAAAACCGGACAGCTTACAGGCACAAAGGAGATATCTTTTATGACCCGCTGAAATTCAAGGATTTCGGAAAGCTCTTCGGCCTGGATATGAGCAGATGGCCCAAAAAGAGAATCAGGTTCAGAAAAGACACTTATCCGGGCCAGCGCTGGAATCTGGGGGATTTTATTCTGTGGAAAAAAAGACGCCCCTCTGACGGAAACATATACTGGAAGACAGAACTCGGCGAAGGCCGGCCCGCCTGGAACATCCAGGACCCTGCAATGATCACAAAGCACCTGGGCTGGGAGCTTGATATCTGCTGCGGGGGGATAGACAACATATACAGGCATCACGATTACAATATTGCGGTAATTGAAGCAATATCTGGGAAAGAACTTGCACACTTCTGGCTTCACGGCGGACACGTGCGGGTAGGCGGGAAAAAGATGTCTAAAACCAGGGGCAACATTGTATATTTCAACGATCTTCTCAGCCGCGGCTTCCAGCCGCATCACATCAGGTTTTTCCTTATTTACGGCGATTACCGCGAGCCCCTCAACATGAACACGGATCGTCTTAACTGCGCCCGCGGGAAAATAGAGACCTTGAGGAGCATGATAAATCGTATTGAAGAGCAAACAATGCCCGCCGGCCGCAGTACAGCCGAGGCAGAGAACCTTGCCGGCAGGCTGGAGCCGGATTTTAAAGACCGCATGAATGACAACCTTGATGTAGAGGCCGCATTTGACCGAACTTATATTAATGTATCCAATCTGCTTGATCTTGCGATAAAAGGCCATCTTGGCGCAGGTGTTCTCCGGATAACGCAGAAAAGACTTGCCCGCATTGACGGTGTCCTGAAAATCCTTAATTAGAGCACTGCCGCCCGGGCCGCAACCGCGGGACGAACTTGACACCGGCATGCAAATGATTATTATAATTACGTAATTTGATTGAAAATCAGAATTTCGGGTATTTTCTCCGGACAGGGTCAGTTATGGCGGAAACGGGCAACAAAACAACAGGCCATGTACCCGGCCGCTCCAGGATAGTGGTCGATACAAGCATCTTTGTCAATCCAGAGGCCATGGAGTTGCTCGGCGATTCCGTGAATACGGCGATTGAAGAGTTTTTGGACATCTGCCGGAGGTTTTCTCTTGAAATATACATGCCCCTGTCCATTTTTCGGGAACTGTCGACTTTTGCAAAGCCGGAGGCAATTAAAACCCTAAGGACAAGGGCCGTGGTAAGGGCGCCTGATCTATACAGCATGCAGGTGCCTGCAATAACGTTTCACACCTTTGTCAGGGAACTGCGCCAGCGAGTCAACAAGGGGCTTCATATAGCCGAAAAAGCCATAAAAAGCGATGATGTTCCTGAAAACGTCAGATGGGTGAGACAGCATTACAGGGAAGCTTTGCGTTCCGGCATTGTAGACAGCGTGGAAGATCTTGAAGTCGTGCTTCTGGCAAGGGAAGTTGGAGGAATTGTCCTTACCGCAGACCAGGGAATCGCAAACATGGCTGATTCCTTTGGTATAGAAGTGTTTACGGCACAGGAGTTTCTAGACTACTGCAATGACACGATCAAGGAGTAGACCGGATGAAAGCGCCCAAAAAGCCGGATTTTGAAATACTTGAATTCGAAGGCCGCACCTATCACCGGCACAGAAAAGACCGGGGTGTGCTGCGGGGAGCCCTTGATTTTCCGGCCGAAAAAGACCGCATTGAGCGCACTGTACCTGGTTTCCCGCAGATCCTGCGTGTATACCGACTCAGGGAGGGCGTGGAAAGACTCTTTGGAAACGAGGTTTTCTTTGCCGAAGAGAAGCTTGACGGATACAATGCACGGGTTTTCCAGCATCAGGGTCATCTGCTGGCGGCCACCAGGGGCGGATTCATATGCCCTTTTACCACCGAATGGGCATCCATATGGGGAAAGGACAAAAACCTGGACTCCTTTTTCAGGGATTTCCCCGAACACGTACTGTGCGGCGAAGTAATAGGCGACAATCCTTACAACTGGCAGCGGGACCCGAACATGTCGCCGGGAGCCCATTTCTTTATATTTGAAATAATGGCCCCTGACGGTAATTTTCTGCCGCCTGATCAACGATACCGACTAACGGCCGATTACGGACTTCCCGGTGTACCTAAAATGGGTCAATACAGCGCGGCCCGGATCGAAAATCTCTACGAACTCATGCGCGAATTAAACGATCGCGGCAGAGAAGGCGTTGTTCTCAAAGATGCAGCAGGTAAAAGAATGCTCAAGTTTGTCACTCCCACAACAGATCTGCAGGACCTGAAAGACGCCCTGCGGATAGGATTTGATCTTCCCTCGGGGTTTTTTTTCAACCGGTATCTGCGGGCTTCTGTCTTTATAAAGGAACTTGGGTTAAATCAGGAGGAATATGCCAGACGCATCGGCTGTGCGTTTCTCGACGGCTGCCCGGAGCCTGAAAACTTTACTCAGGCAGGCGAACAATACACCATATATGTTCAGTCGGAAAAGACCTGGAACGCGCTAGAGGAACAGCTCAAACCCCGGGTTCTCATAGCATGCGACGGCAAAAAGGAAGTCCGGATCCTGGGCAGAAAAATGCTTAGAATAGATTTCAGGCGAATCTATCAGAAAAGCACCCAACGCTACAGAAAGATTCTAAGAGGACATCTTCACAAGGATTGACAAGGAAGGCAATCCGGAAAGGAGGGCCATATGTTCATAGACAGAAAAGAACTCGATAAACTGGTGGAATACAAAAATGAAAACAAACCCGTGGTGAGCGTTTATCTTAATGTAACGCCTCCGCGAAACTATATTTCGGAATTAAATTCAATGATCCATACCACCAGGCGCAGCGTTGCAGAGCGGCTGGATAAGGACCGGTTAAAAAGTGCTGAAGAGGTATTTGACAGAATCGAAAAATGATGCACTCGTAAAAAGTCTGATTTCAGATGGCGCCGTAAAAAGTTCAAGATCAAGGCTTGCGCAATTTCGAAGAATGCAGCGTACTTAGCCGTACGTGAAATTCTGAGAAATTGCGCGTAACGCAGATATTGGACTTTTTACGGTGCCATCAAAAATATGTAAATTACAATCTGCAGAGGCCGGAACGAACACGGCTGGTAGCAATTTTCGCGGATAACGACGGGTTCTGGCAGGAATATCACCTGCCTGTGGCACTACCAAACCAGATTGTTGTGGAGCCGGACACTTATACCCGCCCCCTTACAATACTGCTCGATGAATTCGACCGCTACTGCGTGCTGGTATCCGACGCGCGCAAGGCCAAGATATTCTCTTTGTACCTCGGAGAATTCGAGGAAGAACCCGATGTTTTCGTAGAAGACGAGGTCCCCAACCGCGTCAGGGTAAACCGATCCAGGACCATAGGAGCAACCGGAATCCACAGCGGCATAGGGGATGACAACATTCAGCGCCATATTGAAAGCCAGATTCACCGTCACCTGAAAAACGTGGCTGAAAAGACGTTCGGCTTTTTCAAAGACAAGCAATTTGACAGGATCATTCTGGGCGGTCCTGAAGACAAGGTCCGCTATCAGCTAAAGGACCATCTGCACAGCTACCTTAAAAAACGTCTGGCGGGCGAATTTAACGCAACCCCTGACGACAATGCTTCCAAGCTGCGTGAAAAAGCAATAGAAGTCGCCCAGCGCTACGAACGCGAATACGAAAACGAGATCATAAAAGAGCTTTTCGAAAAAAGCGGTCCCGGAGGGATGGCGGTTCTGGGGGCCGATCCCGTGATAGAAGCCCTCACCCTCGGCCAGGTTCATACACTTGTCATTGACAATGACTTTAAAAAAGAAGGCTACATGTGCACAAAGGATCATCTGCTTTCCACCTATCTTGAAACCTGTCCGGTCTGCGGATCAAAAATGGAAAAAACCGAGGACCTGGGCGATGAAATGGTGGAAGAGGCCCTGTGCCAAAACGCTGAAATCGAACACGTATTTGCCGATAACGAGGAATTCGGCAAATACGGAGTCGGCGCGCTTTTAAGATTTACTCTTGCATAAACGCCTCAATTAATCTTCGTCTTCTCCGGGCTGTCCCGGCTGCTGTTTTCGGCCGGACGCCCGGGAAATCCCCTGACTTCCGTATTTTCTACGGATAGCGTCGAGTGCGGATTCAACCTTTTCCCATTTTTCCCATTTCCGGGGCATATCTGAGAAAAGCTCCTGCTGGACGGGAACGGATGCATCCACCAGGTCGGAGGCCCCCAGGCCTATAAGCCTCACCTGCCTGTCAGGATTATAGGCATCCAGAAGTGCAGCTGCGGTTTCATAAAGCATCTCCGCCGAACTGCTCCTTCGATCAAGAGGCCCCTGCCTGGTAATCTGGGAGAAATCCGAATGTTTGATCTTTATAAAAACCGTTTTGGCGCGCAGATTCTTCTCCCTGAGCTCCCGGCCCACATCCTCTGCCTGTTGAAGCAGATGGGTTTTAAGATATTGCTTATCTTTTGTATCAGCAGGCAGGGTTTTTTCGGAACTAACCGATTTAACCGGCCTTACAGGTTCCACCCTTGAACGGTCTATACCCCGGGCCAGCTCGAAAAGCCTTGTACCGAATTTTCCAAGGCGCCGGACAAGGATATCCTGCCCGTATTTTTTAACATCCCCCAGGGTCTTGATTCCCATTCTCGAAAGCACCATCCCTGATACAAGCCCCACCCCCGGGACCTTATCAACAGGCAGGGACTCTATAAACGCGGGGGCTTCCTCCGGGGAAATCACCACCAGTCCGTCGGGCTTTTTCATGTCAGAGGCTATCTTTGCCAGAAACTTATAGGGGGCAATCCCCACCGAACATGTCAGGCCAGTTTCATTTCTTATTTTTTCCTTTATACGCGTTCCAATGTCTCTGGCAGAACCGAAAAGATGATCACACCCTGTGATATCAAGATATGCCTCATCAATGGAAACCTGCTCCACCAGGGGTGAAAATGAGCCGAGAATTTCCATGATCACCCCTGATATCTCCTTGTAGCGCCACCCCCGGGGTGCAAGAAACACTCCATTGGGACACAGCCTGCGGGCTTTATACATGGGCATGGCTGATCTTACCCCGTATTTTCTCGCCTCATAGCTGGCAGCAGAAACAACCCCCCGGTCCGATATTCCGCCCACTATAACGCACTCGCCTTCAAGCTCCGGGGTGTCGAGCTTTTCCACAGAGGCAAAAAATGCATCCATATCAACGTGAATGATCATATCAGTCTGCAAACAGGGGTACGTGAGAAAAGCGAGACACGTCAAAAAGACCGCGATCGGTTAATTTAAGTTCCGGAATTACGGGAAGGGCCAGAAAGGATAGCTGCATGAAAGGGTCTTGGAGCCGGGTTCCTAAATCTGCTGCAGCCCGGTTTAATTCAACAGTGCTTTCTGCGATCTTTTTCAGGGACAGATCTGACATCAGCCCGGCTATGGGCAGGGCAAGTGATGCTGAAACACGTGCGTCCTTTACCGCAGCCAGACCTCCGCCCATGTCTATGACAGCCTCCACAGCAACCCTGAGATCTTCATCCCCGACCCCGGCTGCTATGATGTTATGGGAATCATGGGCCACACTACCCGCAATCGCCCCGGAGCAAAGCCCAAGGCCGCATACAAAGCCAAGTCCGATATTCCCGGTCCCTCTGTGCCGCTCCACCACTGCAAGCTTTATCATATCCCGCTCGATATCTGATACCGCCTTTCCGTGCCGTATCCGGGCCGGCATTACAAAATGCCGGGTAACAATGCTGCCCGGGTTCACGCCTATTGTCCGCACTGACGAACCCCGGGCATGAATTCCAAATTCCAGGCTCTCTTTTCCAACGTTCATGGAAGTGGGAAATGTTTCAGGATCGTTTTTCCGCGCCCCGGCGAGAGCCTCTCCGTTTTCCGCGGCAAGCCTGCCTGCGCAGTAAACTGTTTTCACTTCAAAACGCTCCAGATCAGGCAAAAACACCAGGTCAGCCCTTCTTCCCGGAGCTATTGCCCCCAGCCTGTGCAGACCGAAATACGAGGCGGGATTTATGGTGCCCATGCGGATGGCTGTTACCGGGTCCAGCCCCCCATTTACCGCCCTTCCTATCATGGTGTCTATGTGCCCCTCTGTGATAATATCCTCTGCATGCCTGTCGTCAGTGCACCACATGAGCCTTGCCGAGGTTGCCGCATCAATAATTGGCAGCAGGTCATCGAGGTTTCTTGCTCCCGTGCCTTCCCTTATCATGATATGCATTCCTGAGCGCAGCTTCTCCATGGCCTCCTGCCGTGAAACGCATTCATGATCGCTTAAAATGCCCGCTGCAATATATGCGGCAAGATCCTTTCCCGAAAGCCCGGGACAATGTCCCTCTATAAGCTTTCTATGATCTGCTGCCGCCCTGATTTTTTTTAACACCTCGGGGTGCCGGTTAATCACCCCGGGAAAATTCATCATTTCACCCAGGGCCAGAATCCTATCGTGTGAAAGAAGCGGCTTTAATGTTTCCGCATCAAGTTCGGCTCCGGGGGTTTCCATGTCTGTTGCGGGCACGCAGGAAGGCAGGGTGAAATAAACATTTATCAACTGATTTTCAGCAGCGGCAAGCATCCAGGCAATACCGTCTGTACCCGTAACATTTGCGATTTCATGGGGGTCTGCCACCACTGTTGTCGTCCCGCGCGCAACAACCGCTTCAGCAAAACGGGAGACCCCTGTCATGGCGCTTTCAATATGAACGTGCGGATCAATAAAGCCCGGTGCCGCATAACTGTGCTTTGCAGACACTGTATCCACAGCCTCGTAATCCCCTATTCCTGCAATATGCCCGTCTTTTACCGCTATATTGCCTTCTGTGATTTCGCCGGAAAACACGTTTATTATACGGGCATCAGTGATTAAGAGATCTGCGGGCTGCTCGCCATGAGCCGCAGTTATTAGTTCTTCCATCCCCATATTGAGCACTATCCTGATTTCAGGTTTTTCGGTTTGTCTGTCTTACTGACTTGCCTATTTTATCTGCTCTGGTGATTATGTCTTCAAAATTCATGTGCACCAGACGCCCTTCTGAAACAAGCAGATCACCCTCAACCATTACATGGGCGACATCTGCACCGCATACTGAATAAACAAGGTGTGATTCCGGGTGATACATTGGGACAAGATGGGGTTTTCGTGCATCTATGACAATTATATCCGCGGCCTTTCCCTGCTCTATGGAACCTGTGAGCCTGTCTAAACCCAAAGCGCGCGCACCTTCAATGGTTGCCATGCGCACCACGGTCTCGGCATCCATTACCGTGGGCTCGCCTGTTGCCGCCTTGTGCAGCTTGGCTGCAAAATCCATGGCTTCAAACATGTCCAGATTGTTGTTTGACGCACAGCCGTCCGTGCCAAGGCCCGCCTTCACCCCTGCGCTTACAAGAGCCGGCATCGGAGCGATGCCCGAAGCCAGCTTCATGTTGCTCTCCGGGTTGTGAGAAACCCCGGTACCCGTGTCATGAAGCAATGAAATATCAACCGCATTAATCCACACACAATGAGAAGCAAGAGTATTTTCATCAAGAACCCCCTGGTCTGCCAGATACCTTATAATCGAGGCGCTTTTATCAAGACCGGAAAGCTCGGCCTCGTTTTGCGTTTCAGCGGCATGGATCTGAAACAGTACGCCCGAGTCTTTTGCAGCCTGCTTTGCCCGCTTAAGTGTCCGGGCAGAGCAGGTATAGGGAGAATGGCAGAAAATCGAGGGCCTGATCCTGCTGCTGCGATTCCGCCAGGTCCTGACAAATTCCAGGGCTGTATCAAGGCTTTTTGACGGATCAGGGGAGTCTGGAGTGGGAAAATCAACAATTCCCTGGCCGAGAACCGCCCTTATGCCCGCTTTTTCAACGGCCTCTGCAACTGCGTATTCATAAAAATACCCGTCGCAGCAGCACGTGGTTCCTGAAAGCAGCATTTCAGCACATGACAGCATAGTACCTGTCCTTACTGTCTCAGGGTTGATATGGGCGGCCTCTGCGGGAAAAATATGCTCTGTCAGCCATTTCTCAAGGGGCAGGTCATCTGCCAGGCCGCGGAAAAGCGACATGGGCAGATGGGTATGGGTATTTACAAGACCGGGCATTACGATGCAGCCTGCCGCGTCAATCGCCCTGGGCGCATCCTGTTCTTTTATCCCGTCTGCGCTGCCGGCATAAACAATTTTGCCGTCTTTTACCGCCACCGCACCGTTTTCAATAATATCGAAATCCGGGTTGACCGTTACCACAATACCGTTTTTAATCAGCGTATCCACAGCTCCCGTCAAAACCCGCATCCCCCTTTTAATTTGATTGTTTACAAAAACCGCAATCCTTTATAACCTTATATGTAAAATTAAATCACCGGGCTTTCAACCCAAAACAAAGAATCAAACCGACCCTGTCATTTATTTTCCAGGCAGGACCAGCATCCGGGAACTTTCGTCTGTCCCTGCAAATACCAACACCCGGCTCTTACAGTCTTTTCCGCTGCGATTAGCCGGTTTCCTGATAATTGCACACGGACAATTGCTTCAATTATATGATAATTATGGAAATCATGCTTATTCTCTGTTAAATTTCATATTGACGGCAAAGTAAAAAATCCATCATAACGGCCAATAAGTGAAATGGAAAACATGAACGAAGAGTTTGAAGAAATCGTAAGACAGATAAGCAGGGTGGTGCTTGGAAAGGAGCAGCAGGTCAGGCTGGCCCTTACCTGCCTGTTTGCAGGAGGGCACCTTTTAATAGAGGATCTTCCGGGAATAGGGAAAACGACACTTGCCAAGGTGCTTGCCAAATGCCTTGGACTTCAGTTTCAAAGGGTACAGTTTACAAGCGACATGCTGCCGGGAGACATCCTGGGTGTTTCCATATTCGACCAGAACACAGGGCTTTTTAATTTCCACCAGGGCCCGATTTTCACCCAGGTACTTCTGGCAGATGAAATAAACCGCGCAACCCCAAAGACCCAGAGCGCACTGTTAGAGGCCATGGAAGAAGGCCAGGTCACATTTGAAGGCAAAACCAGGATCCTGGAAAACCCCTTTTTCGTGATTGCCACCCAGAATCCCCTGGAATACGCGGGCACGTTTCCACTGCCCGAATCCCAGCTTGACAGGTTTTTAATGAGAATCGAAATCGGCTACCCGGGCAGGGCGGCAGAAAAACGTATACTTCAGGGAGAAGGCTCCCAGCATGCACTTGAGCAGACCGAAGCATATATGAGCAGCAGCCGTGTTTCCCGGGTTCAGGAAAATATTGAAAAAGTTCATACATCAGACACATTTATCGATTATATCCAGGAAATCCTTTATTTTACCCGCACATCCGGGCATTTCTACGTGGGCCTCTCCCCGCGAGCCGGTCTTGCCATGTCCCAGGCAGCACGGGCATGGGCATATTTGCAGGGACGCGACTACGCTTTACCCGAAGATCTCCAGCAGGTTCTGCCATGGGTGGTGGGACACAGGCTGCGCTCCGGACGCGACAGAACAGAAATCCCGAGAAAGCAGCTCATGGAGATTTTTTCACGAATTTCGGTGCCGTTTTGAATTTTAACAGGAAAATAAACAGGAAAAACAGCTATATACTGCCGACCCGCTACGGCCTGCTCTTTGTGGTGATATTGACGGCAATGCTTGCCGGATCGGTTAACTACAACAACAACCTGGGATTTCTGCTTGTATTTCTGCTCGGCGGCATGGCGGTTATTTCCATTCTCCATACACACAGAAACATGGCCGGACTTACAGTGCTTTCAGTATCAGCCAGGCCTGTGTTTGCAGGAGAAACCGCCGTGTTCGACCTGGTCACGGATTCGGAAGCGGTATCCAGACATGCCCTTGTATTTAGCCTTGAAAAATCAAACAAAACCACCGAAGACACCGAGGCGGGCACACAGACGCGGATCCCGGTCAAAACCTTTGCCCGGCACAGAGGAATGTTAAAGACAGGCCCCCTGAAAGTATCCACTTCTTATCCCCTGGGTCTTTTCTACTCCTGGTCGACAATCACACCCGGTCTTTCCTGCCTGGTTTATCCGAAGCCGATCTACAGCCGGATCAGGGCGGAGCAAAGCACGGCATCGGAAGGAGAACAGGGCGAAGGTTCAAACAGCTCTCACGGTGTTGACGATTTCATGGGACTTAAGACTTATCAGCCCGGAGATCCTGTACGTCACATTTCATGGAAAACCTATTCCCGGGGCCAGGGGCTGTTTACCAAGGAATTTGCAGGATACGCCGGTAAAACAGTCATATTCGACTACAATAAGACAGAAGGCGAAGATACGGAAACAAAGCTCTCGCGCCTCTGCGGTCAAATTCTGTCCGCGGCGGCGGCAAATCTTGAATACGGACTGAGACTCCCCGGAGAATACATCGAGCCCGGACGCAGTGATGAGCACAAGCACCAATGTTTAAAGGCGCTTGCCCTTTTCGGGAAAAACAGCGGCAAAAATGAATGAAGACCGTAAATACATACCGGCTCTAACAGGAGCCCTCATAATTGCCGCCCTGCCTCATGCATTGACCCTGCCGTTATGGATAACCGCATGGTGCGTACTGATGTGGGGATATCTTCTGGCCTCGCTACGCTATGGATGGCCCCGCCCCACCAGGAGCATGCGCATTTTGCTTTCAATTGCCGGAATTGCAGGTCTTCTGGCAACCTACAATGCACGCCTGGGCCCGGAGGCCTACGTGGGTCTGCTGGTGGTCATGGCCGCGCTGAAACCTTTTGAAAGCAGCACCCACCGGGACCGGATGATCACTGTTTTTATCGCCTACTTTATTATCATCAGCAAACTGCTCGAGGCCGAGACCCTTGCTATAACCCTTTACATGTTTTTCTCCGTCCTGGTGACCACCGCGGCCCTGGTACGGATAAACGATCCTTGCGGACCCTGGAGAAGGGATCTGAAAAAATCCGGGATAATCCTTTCCCAGGCCGCGCCCGTCATGATTGTCATGTTTGTGCTTTTCCCGAGGATGGACGACAGCCTGATCGGCATGCGAAATACAGACGAAGCTTCAACCGGATTTTCGGATCAGCTCTCACCCGGCAGCATATCAAAACTTGCTGAAAACAACGAGGTTGCATTCCGTGCAAAATTCAAGGACCCGGTCCCGCCGCCGAACCGCCGCTACTGGCGGGGAATAGTCTTTACCCGCTTTGACGGCAAGAACTGGGGGCGATCAAGGAGGACGCCCGAATTAAAAGAGCCCCTGGAGGGGGAAAAAGCCGTAAGCTACACTGTATCCCTTGAACCGCACAATAACAGATGGCTTTTCGTCCTCGACATGCCCGGCAAAGCGCCTTCATCCAGGTACCGCCTAAGGAGGGATTTTACCGTGCGCGCAGGAAGAGCCGTAACCCGCAAGCGCAGATATGAAATCAGCTCTTATACAAAATACAAGGCCTTTGCCGGCGGATGGGGGGTGGATGAAGCTCTGCGGCTGCCGGAAAATAAAAATCCCAGAACCAGGGACCTTGGAAAAACACTGGCCCGGGAGGCAGAAGACACCGGAGATATAGTTGAAAGGGCGCTTGATTACCTCGAGGACAACGATTTTGTTTATACCCTTGAACCGCCTCTTTTAGGGGAAAACCCCACAGACGAATTTCTGTTTGAATCAAGGCGGGGGTTCTGCGAACACTTTGCCTCGGCATTTGCCTGCCTCATGCGGGCGGCTGACGTGCCTGCAAGGGTTGTGGGCGGATATCTGGGAGGCGAGATCAATCCGTTTGCGGAATACTTTATAATAAGGCAGTCTGACGCACATGCCTGGGTTGAGGTATGGTACCCCGGGCAGGGATGGGTGCGGGTGGATCCGACCCTTGCAGCAGCGCCTGACCGGCTGGAGCAGGGAATTGATGCGGCATTGTCAGGCGGTGGAAACGGGGGCGGATTTGCCGGAAGATACCTGGATCCTTTTACTTCATTTGTTGACAGGGTAAAAATGGGATGGGATGCCGTAAGCCTGCGCTGGGAAGAATTCTTTTACGCTTATTCCCGGCAGCATCAGAGGGCTCTTCTTGAAAGAATCGGCATCTACTGGAAGTCCTGGAAGGGGCCGCTTGCGGCCCTGGGACTCGGGCTCGGGGCTGCAGCCGCGATTATAATTTTATATGTATTTCTACAGTTCCGCTCCCCTGATTCCGTGAAAAATGACCCTATAAAGAAGCAATACGAAAAGTTCTGCAAAAAACTTGAAAGGTCCGGTGTTGCCAGACGCCCGGACATGGGGCCGAAAAAATTTTCAGAATATGCCGCAGCCAGGCTTCCTTCCAGCAGCGGACAAATAAGTGAGATCACTGACATCTACATCCGTCTGCGCTACAGGGATGAAAAAAATCCGGAGACATTCAGCCAGCTCCGCACCCTGATCCGAAACTTTAATCCGCCCGGAACTGAAAAGACCTGACCGCCTGGTATTTGACTTCCCCCGCCGCCGCGCCTATAATATTAAATATTTGAGGGATTATATTTTCAAACTCCGCAAGCATATACTTCTCCAAAAAAAGGAGCCGGCATGGAACCAAGCACCCCCAAAAACGAAAATTTCCCCCACCTGCCGGACCAGCTAAGAGGTCTTGGGGATCTGGCCGAAAACCTCTGGTGGAGCTGGAACCCGCAGGCCAGGATGCTCTTTAAAATGCTTGACCGGCAGGCATGGAAGGAAAGCGGACACAACCCGGATTTAATGTTGAGACAGCTTCCGGCAGACATTTTAACTGCCGCGGCCACAGACCCGAATTACCTGCGTCATTACAATCTGGTCATGTATCATTTCAACCGCTACTTAAACGTACCCCGGTCATGGAAGGGGGTTGAAAAAACAGAGGGAAAAGGGCCGATCGCCTATTTTTCCGCGGAATTCGGCCTGCACCATTCGCTTCCGTTTTACGCCGGGGGTCTGGGCTTTCTGGCCGGAGACCATCTAAAGGAATGCAGCGATCTGGGAGTGCCTATTGTAGGCATAGGATTCATGTATCCCGCAGGATATCTGCGCCAGATTATAAACAGGGACGGATGGCAGGACAATCATACCCAGCAGTTAGACAGGGAAGCGGCTTCCATAAACAGGGTCATTGACGAAAAGGGGGATCAGGCAAGAGTCGCGGTGCCCTTTATAAGCCGCAAGCCTGTGGAAGCAGGAATATGGGAGGTCTCGGTTGGCCGGGTCAGCCTTTTTCTTATGGATACAGACATCGAGCAGAATGATCCCGAATTCAGGTCAATTTCCCATCAGCTCTATACCGGAAACCGCGAAAAAAGGCTATTACAGGAGATAGTGCTCGGCATCGGAGGCTCCAGGGTTCTTCAGGCAGTGGGGACAAGGTGCAGCATGGTGCATTTAAACGAGGGCCACGCCGCATTCGCGCTTCTGGAAAAAATCAGGGAATTAGTTGCAAAGGGGGAAAATTTTGCCCGCGCAAAGCAGCAGGTAAGGCAAATGAGCCTGTTTACCACCCATACCCCGGTATCTGCAGGCCATGACGTGTTTCCGTTCGAACTGATCGAAAAATATTTCCAAACATACTGGCCGGAACTAGGCCTGGACAAAGAAGAATTCCTGAATTTGGGCAGGCATCCGGACAAACCTGATGAAGGGTTTAACATGACCGTTCTGGCCCTTGGTCTTTCAGGAAAAAACAATGCGGTCTCAAGAAAGCACGGCGAGGTTACAAGAAGCATGTGGCAAAGCCTGTGGCCGGACAAATCGGAAAAACAGGTACCAATAGATCATGTCACCAACGGGGTGCATCTTGCAAGCTGGATAGAGCCCAAAATAAGACTCTTATACAACAAATACTTTGGCGAGGGATGGTTTAACGCCCATGACAATCCCGCCATATGGGAATTCATAGAGGAAATCCCTGACAGGGAGCTGTGGCAGACCCATTACTGGTTAAAGCTGAAACTCATGGACTACATACGCCACAAGGCGAGAAACCGATGGAGCTCCGGGGATGCGGATCCTTCCCAGATAGCGGCAATGGGCACCATGCTTGACCCTTCGGTGCTAACCCTGGGTTTTGCCAGACGTTTTACCGCCTACAAGCGTCCGGACCTTATATTTACAGATCTTGAGCGCCTCAGAAAAATGCTGCACCATCCCTGGAGGCCTGTCCAGATTATATTTGCGGGCAAGTCCCACCCTGATGATGCAAACGGGCATGAAATAATCCACAGGGTTTTCGAATTCGCCCGCAGTCCCGAACTCGGAGGAAGGGTGGCTTTTGTTGAAGACTACAATGAACAGCTTTCCCAGTACATGGTTCACGGCGTGGATGTATGGTTAAACCACCCCCTCCCTCCCATGGAAGCAAGCGGCACGAGCGGAATGAAGGCGGCATTAAACGGTGTGCCGCATCTGAGCGTACCCGACGGCTGGTGGCTGGAAGGCTTCACCGGCAAAAACGGATGGAACTTTGGAAGTGCGGCTGAAAAGCAGGACAGGGATAAAGAAGATGCAGATCAGCTCTACCGGCTGCTGGAAAATGAAATAATACCAAAATACTACCGGGCAGATGAAGACGGCGTGCCCCACCAGTGGGTCAGGTACATGAAAGAGGCGATAAAGAGCTGCGCCCCCCTGTTCTCAGCCCGCCGCATGATAAAGGAATATATCGGGAAGTTCTATACAGAGAGCCAATGAAAAAGGGCAGGCCCCTGGGCCTGCCCAACTATTGAAATTGAATCAGTTTCAGGTATTTCTAAAGCTCTTTGATCTTTTCTGTAAGCTCGGGGATAAATTCCAGGATATCGGCTTCCACGCCCACGTCTGCCACCTGGAAGATCGGGGCCTTGGGATTTTTGTTTACGGCCACTATAAAGGGGTTCCCCTTTACTCCGCCCAGGTGCTGGAAAGAACCGCTGATGCCCATGGCCATGTAAACCTTGGGCTTGACGGTTTTACCGGAAGTACCAACCTGGCGGGCTTTTTCCAGCCACTTTGCGTCCACGATGGGACGCGAGCAGGAAACATCCGCGCCCATGGCCTCGGCAAGCTCAAAGGCCATATCCATATTGTCCTCATCCTCTATGCCCCGGCCAATTGAGACCAGCACCTCCGATTTTGTAATATCGACTTCGCCGGCCTCGGCCTCCTGTATTTCAATAAACCTGCGCTTGGCCGAAACATCGCCGATTTCGCCCGACTTATCCACTACCTCGCCGGCCTGGCCTGCCGCGGCCTGGAACACCCCCGGCCTTACGTTTACAACCGCACCCGAGGAAACGTCGCAATGTACATGGGTGCTGACCTGTCCGGAGAATTCCTCGCGGACGGTCTTAAGGGTATTGCCCTCAACACCTTCAATATCAACAACGTCTGATACAAACGCCGAGTCCATCTTTACGGAAAGACCCGGACCAAGGTCCATGCCGAATGTGTCGTGCGGCAGCAGGATGAAGCTGTCTGCAGGCAGCATATTGACAAGGGCTTTTCTGACTACTTCGGCATTGGGGTATGACAGCGCTTCATTGTCTATTTTCCATACTGTTTTATAGGATTCGGCCGCTTTTTTGCAGACATCATCGATGCCGCTTCCTGTGACAATCGCTGTTACTTCCGCATCGGAATCCATCTTTTTGGCTGCGGCCAGCAGCTCCAGGGCCGAATCATCGAGTTCACCATTTGAATGCAGAATATATGCAAAGATCTGGGCCATTACTTTATCCCTCCTTTGGACTTTAAGAGTTCAATGAGTTTATCGATGATCTCGTCGGTGCTGCCTTCAAGCATTTCAGCTCCCTCGCCCATTTCAGGCACGAAGTAATCAATCTTCCTGACCCTGGCAGCATCAGCGCCAACCGAGCCCGGATCAATGCCCAGGTCAGATGCGCCCATGGTCGGAATATCCACCGAAGCAACCTTTCTGATGCCGCGGATACCTACGTACCGTGGTTCATTAATACCGGTCTGGATGGAGAGCACACAGGGCAGCTCGATTTCATTCATCTCGATGTTTCCGCCTTCGATCTCCCGGCCCACTTTGAGCTTGCCGTCTCCGACCTCGATTGCGTTTACAAGCGAGGCATAGGGGTAATCCAGCATTGCCGCCAGCATCCCGCCTACCTGGGCGTATCCCTCGTCTGCCTGGGCGCCTGTAAGAATCAGGTCATAGTTGCCCTTTTCGACTGCAGCCTTTAAAACGGCGGCGGAACCTTTTCCGTCCGATCCCTCGAAGGCCTCGTCTGTAAGCAGAATACCGCTTTCAGCACCCATGGCCATTTCCCGGCGAAGGACTTCCTCGGACTCCTCGTCGCCCACTGTGATTACAGTCACTGAACCACCGTGCTTGTTCACCATCTGAATGGCTTCTTCCACTGCGTAATTGTCCCATTCATTTACCGAGTAAACCAGATCGTCTCTTTCAATGTCATTGCCTTCAGAATTGATCTCGATCTCGTTTTCCGCGGTATCGGGAACCCGTTTGACACATACCAGAATTTCCATATGTTCCTCCCACTTACCTGTTTGTTAACTTCCAATATGCCGTGCCACAAGTTCGCACAGATCAACGGCTTCCATCTCGCCTTCCAGACCCGCGACCTTTATGGCATCTTCTATGTTTGTCAGACAGAAGGGGCATGCCGTAACAATTACGTTTGCACCGGCCTCCCTGGCCATTCTCACCCTTCGCACCCCCATGCGCTCTTCTTCCTCCGGTTCGTAGAAAAGCATCAGCCCGCCGCCGCCGCAGCAGAAGGATCTGTCTCTGCTTCTTGACATCTCCACCCTGTTAAGCCCTTCAATTGCATCAAGCACTTGCCGGGGCTGCTCATAGATGTCATTGTGCCGGCCCAGGTAGCAGGGATCATGATAGGTATAAACCTTTTCCCTGTCCTCTTCACCAAGGCTTTTTAACCGGATCTTGCCGTTTTTGATGTTGCGCAGCAGAAAATGCGAAATATGTTCTACAGGAGGCAGATCGCTGCTGTTGTAATCGTTTTTAATCACGTTATAGGCATGCGGATCTGCGGTGACAATGCGCTTTGCCCCGGTGTTGACAATGGCTTCAATATTTTGGTTTTTCAGTTCCTGGTAAAGCATCTCCTCGCCAAAGCGCCTTACCTCGTTTCCTGAGTCCTTTTCACTTTTCCCAAGAACCCCGAAATCAATCCCGGTCTTGTTTAAAATCCGGGCGGTTGCCTGGGCCACAAGCTGCATCCGCTCGTCATAGGAGCTGACGCTGTCGACGAAATAGAGGGTTTCCGCAGTCGCGCCTTTTTTCTCCAGAACCTTGACCTCGAACTCCTCTGCAATTTCCTTTGTCCATTCCGCGCGCTTCTTTTCCATCTTGCCGTACGGGTTGCCCCGCTTTTCAAGAGACTGAAGCGGTTTCTGAAGCGACTGGGGAACATTGCCCTCTTCCACCATACCCCGGCGCATATCCACTATTTTGTTGATATATTCTATGGCTATGGGGCATTCCTGCTCGCAGGCGCCGCAGGTGGTACACGACCATATCTCGTCTTCCGAATATATGGTTCCTATCACGTTTTTATCGGTCTTAACAAACTCCCCGAAAATCGGATAATGTCTAAATGCATAGTCCCTTCCCTTAAGGGAGATAAAACGCGGAGAAAGCGGGCGGCCCACGGCATTGGCCGGGCAGTTGTCCGAACAGCGGCCGCAGTCGGCGCATGTATAAAAGTCAAGGATATCCTTCCACGTAAAATCCTCGTATCGCTTCACCCCGAAGGATTCAATCTCGTCTAAGGAATCTTCATCAACCCCGTAGCGAACCGGCCTGATATTGCCCTTGTCCAGACGCATGAAATAGACGTTGAAAATGGAGGTAATCACGTGGAAATGCTTGCCTATGGGCAGAAAACAGAGAAACGTGAAAAATATGATATCGTGTATGAAATAGGAAATGATGTGGGCAGCCTGCATGGTACTTTCAGCGGAATTTAACATCATGAGCTTAAAAAGCCATCCCAGGGTTACTGGGGCAAGAAAATCGGGATCCATTCCGGCCTGGACCTGTGCCGCCACTGCCGCTCCCTCATAGAGGCTTTCGGTGAGCATCAGGATTGCTATGAAACCCAGGACCAAAAGTGCTTCCCATGTGTGGTCCTCGCCGTAAGACTCGGGATAAGCATATCTTTCGGGCTTGAAAAAAACCCTGCGCACAAATGCCGCCACCACCGCTATAAAAACAGCCGTGGCCGCATAGTCTTTTAACATATAATAAACATCACCTGCCCATGTATTTAAGCCGGGAAAGACAAAGCCGGCGGAAATTCCCTTTATAACCATTTCAAGGGAGCGAACCGACAGGATGAGAAATCCTAAAAAAATAACAATATGAATCACTCCCGCGGTCATATAGCGCGGATGCTTCCACTGGGCCAGCCAGATCTTTATTACCTGGAAAACCCTTTGAGCGGGCCGGTCAAACCTGTAGTCAGGTCTTGCCTTTACCAGCGGGGCCATCCGCTTGGCAATAATATAGGCAAACAGCGCCACCGCAACAATTGGAATCAAAACCGAAAAAATTACCGTGGGGATGCCGAATATCGTATATGCCGCAGGTGAGATCAAAGCGTGTTCCATGGTATAGTATCTGTCTCCTTTCGTCTTGTAATTTCGAGCATTTGCTTATTAATAACGCACCGCTCCTCTCCCGCAAGCCTGATAAGCTACTCTATATATTTATGAATGAATCATCATAAATAGTTAATAAATATTTGCGAGTCAAGAAAAATTTCCCGGCTTAAAAAAAGTGGGGGCTTTTAAAATTCAAGCCCCCCGCCATTTCCGGCATTTACAAGCCGCGCATTTTTCAGGCTCAAATCCGGCCGCTATCCGTTAAAGGAGGCTTCATCTATTTCCACTGCCGCTCCGTCGGTGGCCAGAATGGCGTTAATCTTGCCGAAAGTGGTCGGCAAAACAGTGTTGCAGAAGAACTGAGCGCTTTTGATCTGACCCTCGTAGAAAGGCACATCTTTTTTCTTGGCCTTCTCAAGCGCCTTTTCGGCAATGGAGGCACGCCACACAAGCATCCATGCCATCACCACGTCTCCGCATACATCCATGAAAGGATAGGCGTATGCAAATGCCTCCATGATCTTTTCAGACATGGCATTTTTGCCCAGATGCATAGCAGCCTCGCCCAGCTTGTTTAAGGCCTGCTCGAGTGTTTCAGCATAAGGCTTTACCTTTTCCTGTTCTTTTGCTGCGGCTATGGTGGTGTTGATTTCCCCCATCAGATCCATTACCAGCTTGCCCTTTTTTAAGCCCAGCTTGCGGCCCATCAGATCCATTGCCTGGATTCCGTTTGTGCCTTCGTAAATCATGGTGATCCTGCAGTCTCGAACAAGCTGTTCCATGGGGTATTCCTTGGTATAACCGTAGCCGCCGAAAACCTGCATGCCGAGGTTGCAGACCTCAAAGGCACGGTCTGTAACATATCCTTTGGCAATCGGTATCAGAAGATCGACCAGGTCGTGATATTTTTCCTTTTCTTTTTCATCATCAGTGACATCGGCCTTGTCATCACACCATGCCGAATAATAAATCAGGCTCCGCATGCCTTCCACATATGCCTTCATTGTCATAAGCATACGGCGCACATCAGGATGTTGTATTATGGGAACCGCAGGTGCGTCCTTTTCCATCATCTTGGTAAGGTGCCGGCCCTGTAGGCGCTCCTTTGCATAGTTTACAGCTTCTATGTAGGAGGCGGTGGCACTTGCAAAGCCCTGGGTGCCCACCAGCAGCCGTGCCTCGTTCATCATAAGAAACATTGCCCGCATGCCTTTGTTTTCCTCGCCCAGCAGCTCTGCAACACAATCGTCATTATCGCCCAGGCTCAGCGTACAGGTGGCGTTTCCGTGAATTCCCATCTTATGCTCTATACCCACGCAATTTACATCATTGAACTTGCCCAGGCTGCCGTCTTCATTTACCCGGTATTTGGGCATCAGGAACAAAGATATCCCCTTGGTGCCCGCCGGCGCACCCTCGATGCGTGCAAGCACCGGGTGCACAATGTTCTCGGCAAGATCATGATCACCGCTTGAGATAAATATTTTCTGGCCCTTGATCTTATATGTGCCATCTCCCTGAGGAATTGCTTTTGTTTCCAGGCGACCCACGTCGGAGCCCGCAACAGGCTCTGTTAAAAGCATTGTACCGGTCCATTTCCCGGTATACATATTTTCGAGATAGAGATTTTTCTGGCGATCTGTTCCGAAATTTTCCACCAGACGACCTGCTCCGTGGGTCAGGCCCGCATACATCATAAAGGAATAATTGGCGCCGTTAAAATATTCTGCCGCGGCCATGGAGACACTTCTAGGCATACCCTGCCCTCCCCACTTGGGATCTTCGGGCATGGCGATCCATTCGCCCTCTTTTAAAAGCTCAAAGGGGCGTTTATACACCTCGGGGGCCTTGACAGTGCCTTTTTCAAAAATACAGCCCTGCTCATCGGCCTCCTTGCGGGTAGGCAGAATCTCTTTTACCGCCAGCTTCCGCGCCTCGCCCACAATAAGGTCAACTGTTTTTTTGTTGAATTCTGCGTACTTCTCATGTTTGCTGAATTCATCCACTTTCAACTGTTCGTGAAGGACGAAGTCAATGTCCCGTCTGTCTGAAATTTGCTGTGCCATGTTTTTTCTCCCTTTTGTTGGCAGGAATGTGTTTATATATTCAGTCTTTGCCCAGACCCTTGAAATAAAGATCCACAAGCGGCCCGGCCATATTTACAAGCTCGTCATCACCCCCGGTGCCGCCGGTGACCACCCAGGTATTTATAACCTCGTTTACAGCCCCCAGAATAAACCGTTTTGCCAGCCCGATATGCAAGTGCCTTCGAACAGAGCCTTCTGCCTGTCCCTGTCTGAGTATATCCTCCAGGATATCCATATACATTCTAGTGGTATGCCGGATAACCTCCTCGTCTATGCAGCGTGCCAGAAGAGCTTCACGCTGGAACACAACAGCCATATCCCGGTCGCGCTGAAATTCGGAAAGATGAAGACTGATAAGGACCTTAAGTTTTGACTCGGCATTTTCCGCCTTGTCAACCGCCTCCCTGAAGCGGTCAAAAACCAGCCTGGTCCTGTAGCTGAAGAAACTGGAAAGGATGTCCGCCTTATTTTTAAAATAAAGATATATGGTCCCATCGGCGACCCCGGCCTCCTTTGCCACCTGTGATACAGTGGCCTGGTGAAAGCCCTGCTCGGCAAAAACCTTTATGGCGGCTGTCAAAATCTGGTTGTATTTAACGCTGCCCTGCTCGTTTTTAAATCGCCTGTTGATAGCACCCTCCCTTTACTGAAAATTAATTGAATGAACGCTCATTCAATGAATGAATACTCACTCATTAACAAACCAAAAAAACAATTGTCAAGGAAAAACATCGCCGCCGAAGAAATTATTCCTTTACGCGCTCCACATACTGGCCGGTGCGCGTGTCTATCCGAAGTTTCTGGCCTTCTTCCACAAAGGGGGGCACCTGTACCACCAATCCCGTCTCAAGTTCGGCGGGCTTATAGCCGCCCGAAGCTGTATCGCCTTTCACCCAGGGGTCCGCGCTTACCACCCGTAGCTCTATAAAGTTGGGCAGGGATATTCCTATGGGCCTGCCCTGGAAAAACAGCATATCGCATTTGGTATTCTCCTTTAGGTACTTCACCCACTCCCCGAGCTGCTCTGCAGACATGGCCTCCTGATCATAGGTGGTGCTGTTCATGAAATAATAGTGTTCGCCGTCGGTGTAGAGATATTCCACCTCCTGCTCCTCAAGGTCGGCCTTGTTGATCTTTTCCCCGGAACGGTATGTCTTGTCAAACTGGACGCCTGTAATCATATTTTTAAGCTTGCATTTATACAATGCCTGGCCCTTGCCCGGCTTGACAAACTCAAAGTCCACTATTTCATAGGGCTCGCCGTCTATCTCTAGTTTAAGCCCCTTGCGCAGATCTCCGCTTTCATACATTTTTCGAAACTCTCCTGTTTATTTCTTTGTAAAGATTATTTCAAATATTTAATTTCTATGACTATTCAAACCTTAAGCCAAAAGTTCCAAGCCTCAGGCTGCAAGAAAAACCCTTTTCCCTTTCACCTTTCCACTTCACAAGCCGCTTTCCGCGCCTCTTGCACGAACCTTGCAACCTTTCCGGGATCCTTTTTAAACCTTACCGGCCCGCCGTTTTGATCAACTGCATTGGTTAACGTGCAGGAGTCAACCCCTGCGGGCCGTACCGCCTTTACGGCTTCATAGACGTTGTCAGGCGAAAGCCCCCCTGCAAGGATAACCGGTATGGCAGACCGACTGACAAGGTCTGCTGCGATCCGCCAGTCGCAGATCCGGCCCGTGATCCCGACGTAGCCGCTTTCAGGCTGCCCCGCAACAGAACCGCCCTCCATCATAACTGTATCCACAAGGAAATAATCCGTAAGCGGCTCAAAGTGAGCTGCAATTTCAAGGACCGGGAAATTTCCGCCTTCTCCCGGCGGGGGAACCGGTATGGAACGCATTACTGCTATTTGCGGAAACCTTTCCTTAACCGTTGCCTGCATGGACATTAAACGCCCGCATAACTGTTCCCAATGACCGGCGGAGTCAAAAACACTCTGGCAGAAATGTAATATGTGAGGCCGGTAGTAGTCCAGTGCCGAGCTTATGAGATCCATATCATTTATCAGCGGGATCAGGCTGCTCTTTGCACCGCTGCCGGATGCAGCAGAAATTGTCTCGCGCAGCTGCGGCTTCTTTAGCTCCTCTGCATCTGTGAGCACACTGCCTATATGATCCACCCCCAGACAAACCATTTTCTCGGCCTCCCGGGGGTCCTGGATTTCATAAATCTGAACTAGCAAGCCTGAAAAAAGCCCCTTTTGCCCGTATTTTTAAAAATTGGCGTTGACATTTTTGGCCTGCTTTAACATATTAATTTTGTTTAATCAAATGATTTGCTTGGATTGCGTCCTTTATATTTTCCGTTCAGCAAATACCCGGGGAAAACATGATAATTGTTATTGATTTCGGTTCCCAGTACAATCAGTTGATAGCCCGCAGAGTGCGCGAGCAGAATATCTACTGCCAGATAGAGCCTCCCGGCATAGAAATCGGTCGCTTAAAGGCCTTAAAACCCGAGGGGATAATACTGTCAGGCGGGCCGGCAAGTATATATGAAAAAAACAGCCCCAGGACGTCTTCTGAAATATTTGAAATGAAAGTGCCGATATTGGGCATCTGCTACGGAATGCAGTTCATGGTCCATGAACTGGGCGGCACCGTTTCAAGCTCTGAAAAACGGGAATACGGGTTTGCCAGCCTTCAGATCAAAAAAGAAGACGAACTGTTTTCAGGAATCGGCAAAACAACCCAGTGCTGGATGAGCCACGGAGATGCAATTACTGGTCTGCCCGAAGGCTTTGAAGCCACCGCATCCACCGAAAATACCCCCATGGCCGCTGCAGCGGACCATAGCCGCGGTTTTTTCGGCCTGCAGTTTCATCCGGAGGTTGAGCACACGCCGGATGGCAAAAAGATGATAAAAAATTTTCTTTTCAATGTCTGCGAATGCAGGCCTGAATGGACCATGAAGGCTTTTGCCAGGGAGACCGTGGCAGAAATTCGTGAAGCTGTGGGAAATAGGCAGGTAATACTCGGGCTCAGCGGAGGTGTGGATTCTTCTGTTACGGCAAGACTTATCCATGAAGCAGTAGGCGATCAGCTAACCTGCATATTTGTTGACAACGGCCTTCTTCGGCATAATGAAGGGACCAGGCTTAAAAAATTATTTACTCAGCATTTAAAGATGAACATAGACCATGTTGATGCATCCCAAAGTTTTCTTGATGCATTGAAAGGTGTGACAGACCCTGAACAGAAACGCAAAATAATCGGCAAAATATTTATGGACGTATTCGAACAGGAAGCCGCAAAAATCAAAAATGCCGAGTTTCTGGCCCAGGGCACTTTGTATCCCGACATTATCGAGTCCCGCTCAGCTTTTGGCGGCCCCACCTCAATAATAAAGTCGCACCACAACGTCGGCGGCCTGCCGGAAAAAATGAAGCTTAAACTTATAGAACCCCTTAAATTCCTCTTCAAAGACGAGGTTCGCAAGCTGGGAGAAACACTGGAGCTGCCGGGGGAACTGGTGTGGCGCCAGCCCTTTCCGGGCCCGGGTCTTGCAATCCGGGTTATAGGAGAAGTTACCGAAAAAAGATTGTCGGTCCTGCGCAAGGCGGATGCAATACTTCTCGAAGAAATAAAAGAGGCTGGATATTACAGGGAACTGTGGCAGTCTTTTGCCGTGCTTCTGCCTCTTAAATCAGTAGGGGTAATGGGCGACAGGCGGACATATGAAAATATCGCCGCAATCCGTGCCGTGACAAGCGTGGATGCCATGACTGCAGACTGGGCAGGATTGCCTCATGATCTGCTGGGCAGAATTTCAAACAGAATCATAAATGAAGTAGAAGGTGTAAACCGGGTGGTCTATGATATAAGCTCCAAGCCGCCCAGCACAATTGAATGGGAATAAGGCACAGGAATGGAAGAACAGGAAGGCCCCAGTGGTTTTAAAATAGATTTTTCCGAGCAGGAGCCTGATCCCGCTGTAAAAGAGCCGGCACCGGCCAAAAAGCAGAAGGAAAAAGCTCCCGGACGGCCGACGGTACGGTCGATATTTATATGGTTTCTGACAATGGCTGTGGTCCTGGGCATTTTTTCCTTCGGCTACCGGCATCTCCACACAAGAATCCTCGAACTCGAATCCATGAGTGACACAGGCATTGAAGGTCTTTCAGGAAAAATCGACGAGCGTCTGACAGCAATTTCCGAACTTGTGCGCGAACAAAGAAATCAGGTAGGAAACAGGGTTCTGGAAGCCGAAAACCAGGCCGAAAAAAACGCTGAAGCAATAGGAAATATAAGAAAAACCCTCGACAATGTTGAAAACAGGGTTGAAAACAGGCTCCCGGAACTCGAAGCCTCTCTTAATGGACGCATGGATGAGCTGGAAAAAAACACTGAGGAAACAAGATCTGAAATAAACTCTCAGATAAATCAGCAGACAGAACGGATAGACAGGTTTGCCGCTGCAGCAGAAGAAATCGATAACCTTAAATCCAATATTTCGGAAACCAGCAAAAAAATGGAAGCAGCAGAATCAAAAATAGAAGACCTTGACAGTCAAATCAGCGACATAGAGCAGGGGCGTATCAATGCTGAAGAAATAGAACAGAAGCTTGAACAGAAAACACAGGATTTAAACCGGACTCTTAGGCAGCAGATCGAATCGGAAACCGGCAGTATCCGCTCCAGGCTAAACAAGATAAACGAACGGATGGAGGCCCTGGAAGCCATGATCAACGGGCTGGAAGACATGCAAGAAAGCAAAGGAGAGTCAAATACAGGCTCTAAGGATTCTTCCGAGTCCTCCGGGAAAATAATCGAACAGGAACTGGAATAAATATATACCCATGAATCCGGAATCACTTAAAAAACTCCTGGAATCCGTGGCAGACGGGAGCATGGCTATAGATTCCGCCATGGAAGGCCTTCGCCATCTTTCCATGGAGGATATTGAATACGCCCATATCGATCATCAACGCTCTTTGCGCAAGGGTTTTCCTGAAGTGATCTTTGGGGAAGGCAAGACCGCGGAACAAATATCAGGCATAATGGACAAAATGGCCGCGGCAGAAGACATTATCCTGGTCACCCGTATTGATACAGACAAGGCAGAGAACGTAAAAGCACACTTTCCTGAAGCCGAATTTCACGCTGATGCCCGCATGCTTGTCTACGAAAAAAAACCGCCGAAAATCAGCGGAAAAGGAACAGTACTGGTGCTCTCTGCAGGTACATCCGATATCCCGGTTGCAAAGGAGGCATATCTGACAGCCAGGGCCATGGGAAATGCCGCCGAAACAATATATGACGTCGGAGTTGCCGGTATTCACCGGCTTTTTGCCCACAGGGAAGCAATTGAACGGGCCTCTGTGCTTATAGTCGCCGCAGGCATGGAAGGAGCTCTTCCAAGCGTAGTCGGAGGGCTTGTAAATCGTCCTGTTATAGGAGTTCCCACAAGCATCGGCTACGGGGCGAGCCTTGGCGGCATTACCCCGCTTTTTGCCATGCTGAATTCCTGCAGTTCAAACGTGGCCGTGGTCAACATTGACAACGGCTTTGGGGCCGGGTACCTGGCAGCCATGATAAACCGGGAGTAAAAGATGCAGCCGGGAAAAACAACCATTTTCCCGGTGCACTTCTTCGCTGATCGAATAGATCGAATAATCTGCTTGCAAGTATTCAACCGGATTCTCAAGAAGGGCTTATGCACTCATAATCCGGTCCCTGAAAACGGCTGACCGCCACAGGAGCAGTATCACCTTCTTTTCCGTCAACAAGTGCGATAAGGGTATGTCCCGGAGACAGGTCAGGGGAAGCGTCAGTGGTAACCGGGCTTATCTCCCCGTAGCCGTCCATTAAAAACAACGGAACATCAGAGCCGTTGTAATAATTTGAAAAATCCTCATATGTAAAATTTTTCGTAAGCTTTACCGTCTTTACGATCCCGTCTCCCAGCAGCCGCCGGTAAAAATGGGAAAATCCGACATTTTTCCCAAAAAGATAACGCCCCCGCAGATGCCGCGGAAGCACCTCATCAGAATTTTCCCCTGTCTCGGGAGGAAGCTGGTAGACCTCAGTGTAATCAAATATTTTCATATAATGTACCACGGCCAGTGCATTTAACTCATCATTGGGCGAAACGGCAAGAAGCCGGCCTATGCCGCAAAGACGGATCCTGTCTGTAAACACATTGCCGTAAAAACACGGCAGTCCGGCCATCCGGGCGGCCCTGATGTTAGCCCGCTGATTGTCAACCAGCAAAATCCGTATGCCCGCGTCATAAAGGGCAATACCGATCCTGCGTGCCGGAAGATGTGCCCCTAGTATAAGAAATCCGCTCGGTCTGGGCTCTGCAATGCCGAGGGCCCGGGCCATGACAGATGCAATCGCGCTGTAGAAAAATACCGTGATAATAATTACAAAAAATGTAAGCGGCACCAAGTGATCGGCCATGGGATAGCCGTGTTGCACGAGGCGCAGCGCAAAAATCGATGAAACCGCCGCGGCCACAATACCTCTGGGCATCATAAGTGCCATAAAGACCTTTTCCCGCCAGTGAAGCCTGGAGCCCACAGCTGACAGCATCACAGATGCAGGTCTTGCAACCAGGATCAAAAGCGTGACAAAAACCGCAGCTCTCCAATCTATAATAATCAGATCCGAAAACTCAAGCCTTGCTGTAAGCACGATAAAAAGAAGCGAAATAATCAGGACCCGCAGGTCCTCTTTGAACTCTATGATATCGCGCAGGGCTATGGACTTCTGGTTTCCCACCACAATACCCATCACGGTTGCGGCAAGAAGCCCGGATTCTTCCGCGACAAAATTGGAAAGAGTGAAAACCGTTAAGACCAGGGCAAGCGAAAACGGATTCTGTAAATAATCCGGGACCCAAAAACGACGAATCATCCATATTAGCAGGTAGGCACCCCCCAACCCCAAAAAGATGCCGGCTGAAAAAATCTTTACCAGCCCGAGAAAAAAAATAGCAGTGCCGCTCACCGGCGATGAGGCGGTGACAATGATTTCAAAAACCAGCACAGCCAGCAGCGCTCCCAGCGGGTCAATGAGAATGCTTTCCCACTCCAGGGCCGCATCCGTATTGTGGGGAAGTCTGACATGACGAAGCAAGGGGCCGACAACAGTAGGTCCGCTTACAATCAGTATCGCGCCGAGCAGCACGGAAAGCATCACCGGCAGGCCGAGTAAAAGCCAGGCAAGCATACTGCTTATTCCCCATGTGATAACAACCCCGACGGTTATAAGGTTTCGGACCACATCTGCGGTATACTTCAGCTCTTCGAGCCTTAAATTAAGGCCTCCCTCAAAGAGAATCACGGCCACGCCCATGGAAACAAGCACCGGCAGAAGGTCTCCCAGCAGTTGATCGGGATTTATAAACCCGGAAACCGGACCCGCAAGCAGGCCGAAGACCAGTAAAAGCATAATGGAAGGCACCTGAAGCCTCCAGGCCAGCCATTGGGCCGCAACGCCGAGAAAAACAAGAATTGTAATACCCGCCATTAATTCCACAAATTTCTCCTTTGCATGATTTTGCATAGCGCCACATACAGCCGACCATAATCATGAAACAAAAGAAGGGCACAAAGTTTATTGTCGGGGCTGTTGGGCAGATTCTGAGCGCTCCGTGAAAAACCTTTTTACAAGCAAATCAGAACGCTTGACACTCTGCCTGAGCCATTGAAGGCGAAGCTCCTGTTTTTCTTCTTCTGAAAGCCGCCAGTCTATGTTTGAGCGTTTGAGCTGCTGGACAAGCTCGTAGAAAACAAGGGCTGCTGACACGGAAATATTAAAACTCTCGGTAAATCCATACATGGGTATGCGCAAAAACTCATCGGCATTGTCCAAAACAGTATCTGAAAGACCTTCCAGCTCGGTGCCGAAAAACAGCGCAGCCCTGCCTTTGCCAAGATCAAAGTCGGGAAGGGAAAGGTCGCTGGAGTGCGGGGTCATTGCAACTATGCGGTAGCCCAGGGATCGCAGGTAGGCTATGGCGGATTCGGTATTATCAGGGTCTGAATTGTAACGGATCAGGGTCAGCCAGTTGGAGGCACCCAGGGCCACCTCGGGATTAATACGGTATTCATACTCATTTTCTATAATGTGGGCGTCCTGGATCCCGAAGCAGTCCATTGACCGGAGCACAGCACTGGCATTGTGAGGCTGGAAAATATTTTCCAGGGCCGCCGTAATATACCGTGTCCTGTATCCCAGGACCCGCTCAAATGTATCAAGCCGGTTTTGGGTGACAAAACCGGACAAGTATTCAATCAACTGCGATTTTAACAGCCTGTCCATGAATCTGTTGACTCGCGGAAGCTTGTAATTGACGAAATATAACTTTTCGCCGCATGTTTAAAGGCGTTGTTTTTATTTTTTTAAACCTTGGCCCTTGGCCCTTGGCCCTTTTTGAAATGGCTCGGATTTTCGGTTTTTGCCACACTATCACATAAAAAGCCCCGATGTCCAGTAATTGGGCATCGGGGCTTTTTTATGGAAAAATTCCGGCGGCGTCCTACTCTCCCACGCGGCTGCCCGCGCAGTACCATCGGCGCTAAGGGGCTTAACTTCCGTGTTCGGGATGGAAACGGGTGTGTCCCCCTTGCCGTTGCCACCGGAAATTGATGACATTGTAAAAAGTCCAATATCTTAAACTTTTTACACTGCCATCAGAACAGCTTCTTTTTATTGTATCCAATTTCTGCAATGTAGATCCATCAAAACGTCCAGCCAAAAAAATTGTGGCTAAGCCGCACG
>JBKHFD010000002.1:0-60588 GCA_046540355.1 Desulfobacterales bacterium | reverse complement strand
TTAATGCGGTTTGTGATAATGTGGCAAAGCGCAGGTTGAGGTGTGAAGAGTTAATGGTTAATGGTTAATGGTTAATGGTTAAGAGGGAATGGGGGGTAGTTAATAGGGAAGGGAGAATAGGGAATAAGTGAGCGTGAGAGGGCTGTGATTTGGGAGCCGGGATTTGTTGGTGGAGGTAATTGAGAAAATAAAAGGGGCGAATTCAAAATCCGCCCCTGTATCAGTTATATTTTTTTTCTTATTCTTACAAACGCTTACGGTTCATCACTCGCCATTTACCATTAACTATTCTCCATTAACAATTCACGCCCCGTAAACCGCTACGTTTTTCAGGTCTTCGCCTAAATATTCGCGTTCATTTTCGCCCAGGATCCCCAGTGACAGGCATATAAGGGTCCACAGGTGCACGCTTTGCCATGGATGCTTCCGGATTTCGCTTAAGTCGTGAATCTGGGAATGGCAGTTGTGGCACGGCGTAATGCAGTAGCCTGCGCCTGTGGAAAGAATCTGGTTTGCCTTCATTTCACCGTATTTCCTGCGCTCTTCGGGATAACCGGCCTGCAGGAATCCGCCCCCGCCTCCGCAGCAATAGTTGTTTGAGCGGTTGGGGACCATGTCGATAAAATTTTCCTCTCCTACAACACTTTTAACCACGAATCTGAGGTCTTCGGCCACAGGATCGCCGAATGATTTGCGCACAAGCTGGCAGGGGTCCTGGACCGTGAATTTTACGCCCAGATTCCTGTTCCAGTCGGAATTGACTTTAAGCTTGCCCTCTCTTATCCATTGAGCATAAAGCTGGATAATGCTCTGGATTTCAAAGTTGTGGGGGATATTGAATTTTTGCAGTCCGGCCCGGACCGCGAAAAGTTCGTGCCCTCACTCGGTATTGAGCCAGACCTTGCAGCCAAGATCCTCCACAGCCTTGGCCTTGACCTCGACTATATGCTTCCAGGCCTCATCATCAGCCATGAACATACAGTAATTTTCAGCAGCCCAGCCCTTTGTGCCGTAGGTCCAGTCCGCCCCCACCAGGTGCAGGATTTTCCACAGAGGGACCATTTCATCTGGCTCGGTTACGGGCTCGCGTGAATTCTGGTTTAAGAAATAATATGCGCCCTGCTTGTTTACAGGGGCTTCCATGTCTTTGAACTCAGGTTGGGCTTCCCTGTATTCTTCGAGCACGTCCTCGACCACGAACTGGAAGTCCTCCTCGCCGGCTCCCATGGCGCTGCAGGTGTCGCTTTTAAGGGCCATGTCGCAGGAGCCCAGGATGCCCTTGGGCCGCTGTTCGCGCGGCCAGCTCTGCCTTGCGTAAAATACGAGCTGTGGGATATTAATCTGCATGGGGCAGACGTAAATACAGCGCTGGCACATGGTGCAGTGCCACACCCATTCCGTTTTCATTATTTCTTCGTCCAGACCCAGCGAAGCCATGCGCAGAAATTTCCGCGCATCCATTCCTCCGATGCCGGTTGCCGGACATCCCGAGGAGCAAGCCCCGCAGGTAAGGCAAAGGTCGAGGTTGCCGCCTTCCGGCAGCAGCTCCTTGACCTTATCAAGGAAAACGCTTCTGCGCTTCCCGCCGAGTTTAATCGCAGGTTCCGCCATATAAAGTCCTCCGTTTATTTTATATGCAGGGTGTTTATTTGCGATGAAAATAATATATTAACAAGAGAAATCGAAGTTTGTCTTTTGCCACAGGGCGGTTTGCAAAGTCAAGAAGAATAGGGACGCGGATGCAATTTTAGTTGAATTTTGATCTTTTTGCACAGATCGTATAAGGGTGTTATGAAAAATTGTTTTTCTCCTTGCAGTTTTGTCCCGGGCGGGACTTTTCAGGCCGCTTCTCAGGCCGCTTGACATAACAGGGCTGGTGGCTTATGATACACTTCTTTTGAAAGGAGAGGGGATGCAGAGGCAGAAAGCTTTTTTTCCAGTATTGCCGGCTTATTTTTTCGCCCTGTTTTTGGTCGTGCAGGCTGCGGCTTTTTTGCCCGGTGCTTTCGGATTCGGGCCTGAGGGACCGGTTTTTCTCTACTTTACCGATCCTGATACAGGATATCTGACAGGAGAATCCAGGCGGATAGAATCGGGGGACAGCCGGTCCGCCTTTTATGCTGAAATTGTGGAAGAGCTTATTTCAGGCCCTGAAGGCGCTCTTGACCCGACGCTTCCGCCTGAAACAGAACTCCTTGCCTTGTATGAGGGGCCAGACAAAACGGTTTTTGTGGACCTTTCTGCTGATGCCTCAGACAGACATCCCGGAGGCGTAAGAAGCGAAGTTTTGTCTGTCTACAGTATAGTAAACACTCTCATGTTGAATATAAGCAAAGTCAGGGCGGTTAAACTCCTTGTTAACGGCGATGAAACAGAAACCCTGGCCGGGCATGTTGATATTACCCGGCCGCTTAAAGCCCGTATGATGATGGTAAGATGAGAAAGACAGGCCAAATAAGAAATATAGGGATTGTCGCCCACATAGATGCGGGAAAGACAACAGTAACCGAACGGGTGCTGTTTTATACCGGCCGCTCGCACAAAATAGGAGAGGTTCATAACGGTGAAGCCGTGATGGACTGGATGCCCGATGAGCAGGAACGGGGAATTACCATAACCTCGGCTGTTACGACCTGCAGGTGGCAAAACTGCGATATTCAGATAATAGATACTCCGGGCCACGTGGATTTCACTATTGAAGTGGAGCGCTCCCTAAGAGTGCTTGACGGAGCAGTAGGCGTATTTTGTGCTGTCGGGGGCGTGGAGCCCCAGTCCGAGACTGTATGGCATCAGGCTGATGATTACCTGGTTCCCAAGATAGCGTTTGTCAACAAGATGGACCGGGTGGGAGCTGATTATTTCAGGACCATCGAGATGATGAAAGAGCGGTTAAATGCCAACCCCCTGGTTCTTCAGCTTCCCGTTGGCAGGGAGGACAGCTTCCGCGGCGTGGTGGATCTTATTTCCATGCGCCAGCTTATATGGGAGACAGACAGGCATGACATGCCTTTTAAAACAGAGGAGATCGCCCCGGATCTGCGCGAAACCGCGGAATCCTACAGGGAAAAGCTTATAGAAACAGTAGCAGAAGCAGACGACGCAATCATGGAAGCTTACCTGGAAGAGGCTGAAATAAAAACAAATGAGCTTCTTTCAGCTATCAGAAGGGCCACAATAGGCCTTAAGCTTGTCCCCGTACTGTGCGGTTCGGCCCTTAAAAATAAAGGCATCCAGCCCCTGCTCGATGCGGTCGTTCAATTTCTGCCAAGCCCCCTGGAGGCGCCTCCCATACAGGGCAGAAGGTCCGGGCAAAGCGAGAGGCTCTCTTTTGAGGCCAGGGAAAAAGGCCCTACGGTTGCCCTGATTTTCAAGGTTTCCATGATAGAGGGGCGCAAGCTTTCATACGTGCGTGTATATTCCGGAAAGCTTAAGGCCGGAAGCGATATCTACAATCCGGTTCGAAACAAGATGGAGAAGATATCGAGAATTCTGAAAATGCACGCAAACAAGCGGGAGCGTATAGACGAGGCAGGCCCAGGAGATATTGTCGGGGTGGTGGGTCTGAAGGATTCGGCCACGGGCGAGACCCTGTGCGATAAGGATAATCCGGTTCTCCTGGAACAGATGAAGTTTACAAAGCCGGTTATTTCGGTATCCATCGAGCCCAAAACCCACGATGACCAGGAAAAATTTCCCCAGGTAATAGAAAAGCTCATGGCCGAAGACCCGACTTTGCATGTAAAGCAGGACGAAGATACGGGCCAGACCATTTTGTCGGGCATGGGCGAGCTGCACCTGGAAGTGGTGATTAGCCGTATGAGAAGGGAATACAATACCGGGGTCAACGTGGGCAAGCCCCAGGTGGTCTATAGAGAGACTATTGCAAAACAGTCGTCAGGGCATTCCTTGTTTGACCGGGAAGTGGCCGGACAGCGGCATTTTGCGGAAGTTGAGCTTTCGGTCTCCCCCCTTGCCAGGGGCAAAGGCGTGCGTTTTAAGTCAAAGGCGCCGGAAGAGAAGATCCCGCCGGAATTTGATGGGGCTGTGGAAAAAGGGGTTATGGAAGCCCTTGAATACGGCGAAATGATGGGATATCCGGTTGTGGATATCGAAGTGGAGGTGACCGGCGGTTCATACAAGGAATCGCTCGGCTCGGATCTTGCCTACCGGGTGGCGGGATCAATGGCTTGCAGGGAGGCCCTTTCAAATGCCGAGCCTTATCTGCTTGAACCGGTAATGCAGGTTGAGGTTTTTGTTCCCGAGGCGTTTATGGGAGATGTGATCGGAGATATAAACTCCCGCGGCGGAAAGATCGAATCCATTGCCGCCAAGGGCGACAACCAGATTATTTCAGCCATTGCACCGCTGTCGAAAATGTTCGGCTACAGCACGGCCCTTCGCTCTGCAACCCAGGGCAGGGGCACTTTTACCATGAAGTTTTCCCATTTTGACCGTATATGAGTCCGGTGTCAATAGGGGTTGCCGTTTTCTTGCTCCTGCTGTCTGGATTTGTTTTCTTTTTCTTTTCCAGACAGCTTTTCCATCTCTTTGCTGATTTTTTCTTCAAGCTCCATATCAGCGGTTTTTTCCATGGCACGCTTAAAATGGAAGCGCGCGGTTTCAAATTCACCGTTTACGCTCGAATGCAGGCCTAGATAGTAGTGGGCCTCACCCAGTCGGCCCTGCTCGCCCTTGCACTGGCCTAAAAAATACATGGCTTCTTTATGTTCAGGGAAATTTTCATGCAGGGTTTCAAGAGCCGAAACAGCGCCTTTGCAGTCACCAGAGGAAATGCGGCTCCTTGCCAGATAAAACAGACCTTCAGGGCCGTAGTCCGTAAGGTTGTCGAGTCCGGCAAGCGTTTTTTCCGCTTCTTCGTACTTTCCCGCCATAAAGCGGATACGCCCTGCGGCTATTTTAAGGTAAGGGTCCTCAGGTTTTAAGGACAGGGCCTTTTTGATATTTTCAAGGGCACTCTCGGGCCGGCCGCCTTCTGCAAGGGCAAGGGTCAGGCCGTAGAAGGCTGCGGCATCTTTATCGTTTTTGGAGATTTTTCGTTCGAGCTTTTCCACAGCCCTGTTTGTATCTTCATATAAGCCTGTAAGCGCGGCTTGCGCCCTTTGAAAGGCGAAGCTGTCTTCCGGTTCTTCGGACGGCCGGTCTGCGAGCAGGTTGTTCAGGTTTGTCAGCCGCTCCCCGGTGGCGGGATGGGTTTTAAGGTAGGTGGGGACTTCTTTCTCGCCGTACCATTCCCGGGCCCGGAGCTTTTCAAGTGCGCTTTGCAGCCCGTGGAGATTGTAGCCTGAGGCCTCCAGATACCGGCGGCCCAGAAAATCGGCTTCCATCTCGTTTTCCCTGGTATATGACAGTATCATGCTCTGGCCGGCTGCGGCAGAACCGATTGTCAGTGCACTGCCCACCGCGGAGGCCCCTCCCAGTCCCATCAGAATGCCTGCTACCATTCCGGCAGCAGAAATTATCTGGCTTTTTTTGGATTTTTCCAGCAGATCGGCAATGTGTCTGGCTGAAACATGGGCTATTTCATGGGCTATTATCCCTGCGAGTTCGCCTTCGCTGTTCATGACCTCAAACAGGCCGGAAAATATAAAAATATTTCCGGCGGGCCCGGCAAAAGCATTCACCCCGTCCTGGTCAATCACGTAGAATTTGTATTCAAACGGCTGGGGGGGCAGAACAGAGACAATGCTTTGCCCCAGCTCGTTTACATAGTTGTGTATAACAGGATTTTCTATGATGGTGAAGCGGCGGCGAACCGTTTTCAGAAATTCCTCTGCAAGTTCCTTTTCTTCCCTGACCGTCATTTCTTCGGCCAAAACCGGGGGCGACGGCACCAGCAGGCAGAGCAGCAGAAATGATGCGATTATTTTTCCGATTCGGGTCATATTAATTAAGTAGTTGTTTTTAAAATTGTTTTTATTCTCAAATTCTTGAATTTGCAAATATCGATTTTTGTGCTACACATACATATTATGGCACATATTATCTGCATTGCAAATCAAAAGGGGGGCGTGGGCAAGACCACAACAGCCGTAAACCTGGCAGCCGCCCTGGCTGATCTGGGCAAAAGGACCCTGCTCGTGGATTGCGATCCCCAGGCAAATGCCACCACGGGTCTGGGCATCGAAAAAAGCGGGCTGGGAAAAACCCTTTACCACGGCCTGATAGGCCAGACAGACGGCGGCGGGATCATTATTGAGAGCGGGGTTGATCGGTTGTGGGTCATGCCGTCGCGTGTGGAACTCATAGGCTTTGAAATCGAGATGATAAACGATGAGAGCCGGGAAAGGCTTCTGCAGAAGCTGCTTCTGCCCTTAAGCGACAGGTATGATTATGTGCTGCTGGATTGTCCTCCTTCGCTTAGTTTGCTTACAATCAATGCAATGACGGCGGCCCACGGGGTGCTGATTCCCCTGCAGAGTGAATTTTACGCCCTGGAAGGCCTGGGCCAGCTTCTGCAGACCGTAAGGCGTATCAAGCAGAGGATGAATCCTTCTCTTAGAATAGAAGGCATTCTGCTTACCCAGTTTGACAGGCGAACAAATCTTTCAGGCCAGGTAGCCGAAGATGCCGAGAAATATTTCAGGGACCAGGTCTTTAATACCCGCATCCCGCGGGCGGTGCGGCTGGCAGAAGCCCCCAGCTACGGTCGGGCGATTATTGACTATGCGCCAAGCTCTCCGGGGGCCAGCAGTTACACCTCTCTTGCCAGGGAGGTGATCGGAAAGCACGAAACCGGGGAGGTAGAGACATTAGAGCAGACTGCGGGCTGAATTGCAAACAGGCGGAAGTCTTGATTCCGCCGCCAGGTTGCAGGTTATGCGTAAAGGATGTATAAATGAAAGCCGATGAAGCCGGCTCCAGGAGCAAAAAACGGAAAACAGGGCTCGGAAAGGGGCTTGACGCGCTTTTTCCGGATATGGAAGCAGGGGAGGGGAGCAGGGAGACCGATTATTTCCCCTGTGATATCACCCTGATCCGGCCCAATCCCTTTCAACCCAGAAGAGAGTTTAACCAGGAGGACCTGGAAGAGCTTGCAGAGTCGGTTCGAAACCACGGGGTGCTCCAGCCTCTTCTGGTGCGGGAAGCGGAAAGGTGTTATGAGCTGATCGCCGGCGAGCGCAGGCTTCGGGCTGCGAAACTGGCCGGGCTCTACACCGTCCCGGTGGTGGTCAAGACCATAAAAGACGACGAACTGCTGGCCTTCTCCATAATAGAAAACGTTCAGCGCGCGGATTTAAATTCAATGGAGGAAGCCGAGGCCTATCAACGTTTAATAGACGAATTCGGGTTTACCCAGGATCAGGTTGCCTCGCGTGTGGGAAAAAGCCGTTCCGCTGTGGCAAATTTTCTGCGGCTGCATCATCTTTCAGACCAGGTAAAGGACTACCTGCGCCGGGGGCGGCTCAGCATGGGACATGCCAGGACGCTTCTCGGGGCCAGAACATCCGCGGTCCAGCGAGAGGCCTGCAGGCTAATATTGTCCAGGGGACTTTCGGTGCGGGAGGCTGAAAAGCTGGTTGCCAGGCTGAACAAAGACAGCCAGGCTGAGGCTCCCAAAGAGCCGGAGCCGCAGGACGTGCATATGGCGGACCTTGAGGAAGATCTGGGGCGCCGTTTCGGAACAAAGGTTAAAATAAAGCGCCGCGGAAAAAAAGGACGTGTGGAAATAGAATTTTACGACGACGGCGATCTGGACAGGCTTCTTACACTGCTTCAGTCATGATAAATGGGACTTCACCTGATCATAGACGGCTACAACCTTATACGCCGTTCAGCCCGCCTGAGCCTGGCCGAAGCCGAGGGGCTGGAACCGGGCAGGCAGGCCTTAATTGACAGGCTGGCAGCTTATAAGCGCATCAAAGGGCACAAAATAACCGTTGTTTTTGACGGTGCTGCAAATTATGAAGATCTTTCCAGGGGGACTTCTGAGAAAGGCATACGTATAAGGTTTTCGCAGAGCGGCCAGAGCGCGGATTCGGTGATCAAGAAAATGGCGGCCCATGAAAAGCAAAGGGCCCTGGTGGTAACCGCGGACCGCGCCCTTGCGGAAGCGGTTTCAACCTCGGGCGCGGTAACTGTTGATCCGCAAGAGTTTGAAGAAAGAATGGAAATGGCGGCCATGATGCGGATAAAAGGCGAAGATCCGGAAGAGGAAACAGCGGAGCCGACGATTGATCCCGGCAAGAAGAAGGGGCCGGCCAAAAGACCGCCCAGAGCCAGACGCCGCAGGCGGCAGAAGGTAAAAAAACTTTAAAATGAAAATCATATGCGTAATAGACGGGCAGGGCGGAGGCATAGGGGCCACCATAATAAAGCGCTTAAGAGCCCTTTATGAAGAAGAGATCGAAATCGTGGCCCTTGGAACAAACGCCATTGCCACCGCGCAGATGTTAAAGGCGCGTGCAAACAGGGGCGCTTCGGGAGAAAATGCAATAATGCAGACCGTGCCCGGCATGGATGTTATTATCGGGCCGGTGGGAATTATAATGGCAAACTCCATGATGGGAGAAGTGAGCCCGAAAATAGCAGAGGCCGTGGCATCATGCAGCGCTCCCAAGCTCCTGGTGCCCCTTTCCCAGGAAAACCTGGTGATAGTGGGCGCATCAAGCCAGCCTCTGCCGCATCTGCTCGATATTTTGATAGAAGAACATCTGGCGCCTCTGTTCGGCCAGCAAAATACAAATCAGGATGGATTAAGCGATGTGTGAAGCAAATGCATATTTGATAAAAGGAGATGACCAGGAACTGCTCATGGAGGCTGTTGACACCATTGAGCCCGAAAACGGCGGGTTTAAGCTGGTCAATATATTCGGCGAGCAGAAGTTCATCAGGGCGGTGATACATTCACTGTCTCTGGTGGATCACAAGGTCTTTTTCAAAAAAGACGAAGCCTGAGCCCGGCATCCGTCGCAAGCAGCCGCAATATTAATGAAAATAGTCACCGCCAGAACGGCCGGATTCTGCATGGGCGTGCGCCGGGCCGTGGAACAGGCCTTAGACTCGGCAAACCGGCGCAAAGGACCAATCTATACCTACGGTCCGCTGATACACAACCCCCAGGTCCTGTCCATACTGGAGCAGAAAAGCATTTCTGTTCTGGAGCGGATTCCTGAGAAAGCAGACGGCACTGTAATCATCCGGGCCCACGGGGTGCCGCCCCAGGACCAGGAAGCTCTCAGGCAGGCCGGCTTTAAAGTTATAAACGCCACCTGCCCCAGGGTGATCAAGGTGCAGTCTATTATAGCCCGGCATGCCGCCCGTGGATATTCGGTGATAATCGTGGGCGACCGTGAGCACCCCGAAGTCCGCGGTCTGCAGGGATATGCCGGAAACAGGGGATACGTGGTTGAATCCCTTGAGGAGTTAACCGGCCTCCCGGAGTTTGAAAATGCCATCATAGTGGCGCAGACAACCCAGAACACTGCCTTTTTCGACAAAGTGCGCCGGTGGGCCGAAGAAAATCGTCCCGGCTACAAGGTTTTCAACACCATCTGCGATTCCACGGAAAAGCGGCAGGCCGAAACCCAGGCGCTGGCTGGAGAAGTAGATGCCGTGATAGTGGTAGGGGGATATAACAGCGGCAATACCAGGAGGCTAGCCGACATAGCGAAGCAGTCAGGTAAAAGGGCCCTGCACGTGGAAAAGGCGGAGGACCTGCCTGTTGAAAAACTTGGAAGATGCCGTAGCATAGGAATTACCGCCGGCGCCTCTACTCCTAACTGGATTATCCGGCAGGTCATGCAGCACCTGGAAAGGGAGCTGGCCGGCAAGGGCGGCAGAGTCGGCAGATATGCCTGCATGTTTGCGCGCGGCCTTATGCTTTCAAATCTTTATCTGGCCATGGGCGCTGCATGTCTTGCAGCAGCGGGGGCCTGGCTTCAGGAAATATCGATAAAGCCTTATTATCTTGTAATTGCCGGTTTGTATACCCTTTGCATGCATACCCTGCACCACATGTTTGACCGGACGGCCGACAGCTACAATGATCCCGAAAGAGCGAAATTCTACAATGATTACAGGTATACCCTGAGCGTTCTTGCCGCAGCCTCGGGCGTGCTGGGGCTGGCTGCGGCATGGATGCTGGGGCCGGTGATTTTTGTTCTTATTTTATTGATGAGCCTTTTTGGAATTGTGTATAATTTTGAGCTTGAGGGCCCGGGCGCGGGGCCGGGAAAGTCTCCGATGCTCAAACGGATTCCCGGTTCCAAAACCGTTCTGGTTACCGCGGCCTGGGGTATTGCAGCCGCGATTATTCCGGCCCTTGATGCCAACGGAGGCATCGGAGTATCCGGTATAATGGCATTTATCTGGATCTGCGCGCTGGTTTTTGTGCGTACCTCGTTTTTCGACATAATTGATATGCAGGGAAGCCGTATTGTGGGCAGGGAAACCATACCGATTCTTCTTGGTGAAAAACGCACCATGGACCTTTTAAAAGCGGTGCTGGCAGCGGCGATTCTGCTTCCTGCCCTCGGTGCTCTGGCAGGCGCATTTTCTCCGCTTGCATCCGTGTTGAGCCTGCCTCCGGCGGCAATGCTTCTTTTTCTGTTTATACATGAGCGGACCAGTCGTTTTCTGGGAATATGGCGGGGATTTGTCATGGAGAGCCATTTTATTTTTGCAGGAGCGCTGGTGCTTCTGTGCACATGCGGAGGACTGTAGATGGAGGGAGAAGGCCCTGTCAGAATACCGATAACCGGAGAGCTTGATCTTCATACCTTCAGGCCTTCGGAGGTGGAGCCTCTGCTGGAGGACTACTTTGAGGCCTGCATGGAAAAGGGTATTCATACTGTGCGCGTAATTCACGGCAAAGGTACCGGCAAGCTGAAAAAGAAAGTGCACTCAGTTTTATCCCGCCACAGGCTCGTGGAGAGTTTTTCTTCCGGCCCGGAGAATGCCGGAGGCTGGGGCGCCACCAGGGTTGTGCTTAAATCTTCTTCTCAGAGCGGTTCCTGATGCAGGATCCCGGTGAAAAATTTCCGGTACGGATATTTGTCGTCCTGTTTTTCTCTCTTTTTGTAACTATTACGGGGGTGGGAATTGTGGTGCCCCTCCTTCCTGTTTATGCCAGAGATCTGGGAGCGGGCGGGATAGCCATAGCCATGATTTTCGGGGGGTTTTCGCTGTCGCGCACCTTTTTTCTTCCCTGGTTTGGAAGGCTTTCTGATGCAAAAGGCAGAAAGCCTTTTCTTGTAATCGGGCTGTTTTGTTATTTCGCGATTTCTCTGGCATTTATCCTTGCCCATCAGGTACATACCCTTATAATTGCAAGGCTGATTCAGGGTGTTGCTTCCGCCATGATTATGCCCGTGGCCCAGGCTTATGTGGGAGAGATAACTCCCGAGGGTAAAGAAGGCATAACCATGGGCGGATTCAACATGTCTGTTTTTTGCGGTTTAAGCATCGGGCCGTTGCTTGGCGGCGTAATCCGTGATCAGTTCGGCTTAAACAGCGCTTTTGCATCCATGGGCGCGCTTGCTTTTATCGCGTTTTGTCTTGCCTCGCTGATGCTTCCCCCGGTTTCCTCGGAGCGCATCTATGAATTTGGGAGAGGCCCTGTCAGATGGGGACTTCTCATCCGCGACCGCATGCTTGTAAGTCTGTTTTCCTTCCGCATGGTATATACAACGTGCATAGGGATTGTGTGGGGATTTCTGCCGGTTTACGCGGATGTGCGGTTCGGACTGTCGAGTTCCGCAATAGGTGTGCTTGTCATGCTCGGGGTATTTGTCAGCGGAGTGATACATATTCCCATGGGACTTCTTGCAGACAGATGGGACAGGCGATTGATGGTGATTGCCGGCGGAACCGGAGTTATCGCGGCCATGATTCTTCTGGGGCGTGCCGAAGGATTTGGCGGGCTTTTTACGGCTAACATGGTGTTTGGACTCGGAGGCGGGATTTCAATGCCCGCTCTCATGGCTCTTGCAGTAATGCGGGGTCAACGGCTGGGGGCCATGGGATCGGTAATGGGGCTTATCACTGTCGCCCACAGTCTCGGCATGCTGCTGGGCAGCTTCTTTGCCGGGATTGTCATGGATCTCGCAGGGCTTAGGTACGCCTTTTTCCTGGGTGCAGTGATCATGGCAGGGGGGATTTTCCAGTTTTTCAGGGGAACGCGGGGGGCTGCGTAATAAATGGATAAATTTACAGGAGCCGCGGGGCGGATATGGATGAACGCCGCATATATGCGGTAATCACGGGCGATTTTATAGGATTTTCAGACCTTGACCGGGAGGTGCGCAGAAATATGCCCCGGCTTATGGAAGAGGCCGGAACTTTCCTGCGCTCTGTTCTGCCCGGTGTTATGACGAAAGATATCGACGTGTTCCGGGGCGACAGCTGGCAGACGCTGATTGAGGCTCCCGTTTGTGCTTTTCGGGCCGCCCTTTTAATTCATGCGTTCATCCGTTCCCACATGCGTGGCACCGGGCTTAATACCCGCATGGCCATCGGGATGGGCCCCGTGGATTATGTTTCGGATAAGGGAGTTTCTGCCGGAGACGGGCCTGCATTCAGGTTTTCGGGAAAGAAGCTTGAGGAAATGACGTCTTCGCGAAATTTCGGAATATTGGGTTACAGCAACCCGGTGGATCCATGTGAATCATTGGTTGATGCCCTTATGCGCACCGTTGGTGCCCTGACCGGCCGTTGGCGGCCTCTTCAGGCAAAAGCGGTTTTAGGGATTTTAAAGGGAATGAGCCGGGCTGAAATTGCCCGAAACTGGCCCGCGCCGGTTTCCGTGCAGGCAGTATCCGGGCACCTGAAAAGAGCATCCTGGCCCGCTGTTTTAAACGCCCTGGAGGTTTTCGAACAGCTGCATAACACAACCTTATAAAGTTTAATTTTCTTAATAAACATTATAAGGTTGTCAGGTTCGTTTTTTTCTGCTCACCGGAGTCATTACTATCCGAAGCCCAAGGTAATTGCCTTTGAAATCAGGATTTACACTTGCCCTGTAGCTGCAGCGCAGTTCACTTGGGAAATTACACCAGCTACCCCCTCTTATTACTTTACGGGCACCGTTTTTTGAGTATAGAGGGTTTTTATAATCATGATGCCGGTAGGCTTCTTCATGATAGGTGTCTTCGCACCATTCATAGACGTTCCCGGAAATATCATATAAATCAAGCCTGTTCGGCTCGAGCATCCCCACGGGATGTGTTGTCATGCCGCTGTTTGCCGAATACCAGGCAATTTTGTCCGGATTTTTCCCACCGGGGTATTTTTCCTGCCCGCCCCCGCTCCTGGCTGCATATTCCCATTCAGCTTCCGTGGGCAGCCTGAAATGATACCGGCCTTTGTTTATTGCGGTGAGCTTCTGAATAAAATCCCTGGCATCATGCCAGTTTATCTGTTCCACCGGGTAGTTGTCCCCCTTTTTGAACCAGGAGGGGTTTTTCCCGCGCACCTTGTACCAAAGCATCCCTGTCATGACTTTTTTCCACTGGTCCTGGGTGACCGGATATTTGCCAAGCCAGAAGCCGTCAATAAAGACCTCGTGAAGCGGAAGTTCGTCCCTGCCGCCTTCGGCGTCCCAGGTGCCGCATCCCATCTGAAAAACGCCGGTGGGTATCCAGGCAAAAACCATTCCCACGGTGGGCTCAACCCAGTTGTCGCCTGGCTGGTGAGCGCTGTAGGGTCTGGAGGAATCCCCGGTATCGGCCTGCTTGTAATGACTGGTTTGTCCGGTTTGATCCGGGGAGCGGCTGTGTTGCTGCAGATCAATGTCTGCGGACTTTTTATCCTGCCTTGCCGCAGATACTTGAAAACCGCCGCTTCCGCCTGATTTTTGAGTTTTTCCCGGTGTGGGGATTTCAGCGAGTTCGCCGCTTAGATATTCCAGGATAGTTTTAAAGTCCTTTGGCCGGTCCCCGGGCCTGAAGTTCAGACACCGGCTGATTAAGATCTGAATCCGGAAAGGGATGTCAGACCTGGTAAATTCAAGATCCTGTCCTTTTATTTTGCGCAGCCTTTCCGTGAAACTTTCCTGTTCATGGGGAAGAGAGCCGGACCAGATAAAATAACTGACAAATCCGTATGAGAAAACCAGGCTGGCGATGCCGGCGCTTCCGGTGTGAGTGATCAACTCCGGGGCGGACCAGTTGGGGGTGAATTGCGCGCTGCCTGTGGCCGAAGTGCTGCTGATACGTTCGAGCCCTCCCAGGTCACCTATGATCAGGCGGTTGTCATGATTGATGAGCAGATTGGAAGGCTTGAGATCCTTTACTATAAAGGCGTCTCCCGCACGGTCGGAGAGACGGCTTAAAATTTCTGCAAGTTCTGTCATCAGGCCTTCGGCGGTCTCGGGGGGAAGCGGAAAGTGATCCAGCACCCTGTCAAGCAGGTTATACGGGCAGAACTCCATCAGAATTACAAGGTATGCCCGGGCTTCCTGTTTGGATACCTGCTTGTCCACAAGATGGAAGTCATATATTTCTATTACCCCTTCTCCCTTGATTTTGTGGTAATATTCCTGGATGGCGTAGAAATCGTGGGATATCTTTGAATCAAGATCCGCCGGGGTGCGGCAGGAAAGGGATCTTTCCACCATTATGGGTACAACCTTGACCGCACGTTCCTTCAGGTTGTCCTTTACGTGATAGACCACTCCGTATACTCCGGATCCTATTTTCCGGACAACTTCATAAGTGGGAAGGCATTTTTTTATGACATCTTTCATACAGGTAACCGCTCTTAGTATAAGCTGAACAGGCCGGTTTCACCTACCTGATACGGGCAATAATGAAGCTTGTGTTATCGGTCAAGCCCTTTTTTTTGGCCGCTTCTGCAAGCCGGGCCCCGTTTTCCACGGGCGATTCTGCAAGGATTCCGTGAATTTCCTTATCCGACATTATATCTGTCAGCCCGTCTGTGCAGATCAGATAGGAGCAGTCCGGCTGGTTTTGCCGTTCCACAATGTGTAGGTCGCGCACTGACCATACATTACTGAAAACCGGTCCCAGGCCGAAGCCTATCATGTGCTTTAGTGGATGCATTGATGCGCTTTCCGCATTCATCATGCACTGGTCGACAAGATCCTGCACCAGGGAATGGTCATGGGATAAATAATCCATGGATTTCTTCGTGACCCTGTAAACACGGCTGTCACCGGCGTTGAATATAGCGGTGCGTGTGCCGTCGCTTCCCAGGCCGGCAATTGTTGTACCGCTGGGGGGAGGAAGCTGGGTTTCGGCCGCGGACTGGATATCAAGCAAAACCTTATGAATGAGGCTGCCTGACATTTTTTCAGGCCAGGCGATTTTTTTCATCCTTTCGCATACGAAGCGGCTGGCCTTTTGTCCGCCCTGGTGGCCGCCCATTCCGTCGCATACCACAAGCAGCAGGCTTTGGGTGCACAGGCATTTTTTCCGGTTAAGCAGGTCTGCCTGCAGCAATCCTGTCCCGTCGATTATGCAGTCTTCCTGGCGGCTTCTCGGGCCGATCATCATGGCTGAAAATATCCGGCATTCCATATGGACCGTATAATGGCAAAATTAGGTTAAATCTTCAATCAAATATATTGGAATTGAAATCAAGTCTATTTAAGAACTCCGGACTGCTTAAGACGCCAGGTATAGATGCATACCACCAGCAGGATGATGTATCCCAGGCCGTATCCGATTATCATCTCGGCGTTTCCCTTAGATACCGCCCCCAAGAAGGGGGTTTCAAAAACCAGCTGCAGTACCAGTTTTGCGGCAAAAAGGGCAGAAAATATGTGGAAGGCTGTTTTGCGGAGAAAAAAAAGGCTTGCCGCTGCGGCTATATTGGCCGCAGGAAGAAGCCCCCACAGGGACGAACGCATCATGTCGTCCAAAGAAGGGGCCTGGCCTGCCGGGCCGGGGCCCTGGGATTTTACTGCCAGGGCCATTGCAATCACCATTAGTCCGGATATGCCGATTCCGAAGTAAAATATTGAGATTACCCATATCCAGATCGGCCGGCGTGAATGTGCATTTTTATTGCTCAATTTCTAATGGCTCAGATCTTGTTTTTTCAGTGGGCTGCTGCATCCGCGGCTCCGGAAACATCGGCAGCTCCGGATTCGAATACCTGGCGGGCAGTTTCCATGATGTCTGGCGGAAAGCCGACCACGTTAAACATGATTGCAAAGCCGAGCACCCATACAACCACCAGGGATATAACCCAGAGTATAAATCCGTATTTGACAAAATCGATCGGAGCAATTGCTTTTTCCCCCGTATCCGGGTAAGTGCCCAGACCGTAGATAATTGCGTTGTTCGGGGTGCCCACGATCAGGAAATGAGCAAATGATGTGGCAAAGGCCACCGCCATTCCCGATGCCCATGGCTCTCCGGCATGACCTGACATTAAGCCCATCGGAATTACGATGGGCCCGAGGAGCGCAGTTGTTCCGGCATCGGACATAAAGTTGGTCATAATTCCGGAAAACGAGGAAAGACCGACCCACAAACCGAAGCCCTGGCTCATTCCCGCATAACTCAGGATTCCCATCACGCTCTGGGCCAGCCACAATGCGGCCCCTGATTCTTTTAAAAGCGCGCCCAGGGTCAGGGCGCCGCAGTACATGAACCATGCATCCCAGGAAATTCCTCCAAGTATCTTGTCCCATGCCGTTGTCCTGAATATTACGGGGATTATAAGGGCCAGCAGCGCAGGGCCGCCAAGTCCCAGATCCCCGAAAATCCAGAGCCCCAGAATAAGCAGGAGCATTCCCAAAACCACGTATTCCTCGTATTTCATCCTGCCCATTTTCCGGGTTTCTTCCTTTAATCCTAAAAGCCCGGGCGTTAAGTCTTTATGACGGAGCTTTCTGGAAAACAAAGCAATCATGTATACCGCCACTATCAGGCCCATCACAGGAACCAGGGGGAATCCGTAGGTCATCCAGGTAAAAAAATCCATGGGCACATCATATCCCTGCCAAAAGCCCATCATTATAACGTTTCTGCCGCCTGCCGCGGGTGAACCCACGCCCCCGACATTTAATGAAAAACCAAGGGCAAAAAGCAGGAATTTGGCAAGATTGGGATCATGTTCGATCCTTCCGCCGGTACTTTTTTCCGAGACCACCCCGAAATAGATCGCCATCATAACGGGGGTCATAAATGCGCACATGGCATGGGCGGAAATAAAACTGCCCACAATTGCCATGCTTATGCACAGGACAAATATGGGCATGTAAAAGCCCCTGGTCCATCCCAGGATCCAGGTGGCAAGACGCTTGTGAAGCCCCACGTCTACTACGGCCACCCCCATGGCCAGCACGCCCAGCAAAAAAAGCGGGGCATCGCCGGCAAAGGTTTCGCCGATCATGCCCCGTGGGAGAAGCTGGAGAAAATATGCCAGAAGCGGCATTAATATGCCTGTCAGTCCTATGGGGATTGCCTCTGTGGCAAAAAAGATAATGGCCATGGGTATTATTCCCAGCACGGTCATGGCCTTGTCCGCCGCTTGTTCGACATCGTCGGCAATGCCCCAGTCAATCATCTTGGAGGCAATTCCGTGCTCGTCAATTGTTTCAACCAGGCCTTGCGGGGTTGGCAGTATAAATCCTACCACTATAAAAAAGCCCACACCAACGATAAGCCACAGGGTCTTGTTGGCAAGGATTCCTCCCTGGCTGCCGGCCTCTATTTCATGGCTCATATACGTACTCTCCTTGTAAATAACAGGTTCAATTCGGGCTACAGGTTGCACTCCTTCATTGTATCGGCGATCTGTTTGAATACGTCCGTCAGCCTGAGAATCCCCACTATTAAGCCTTTATTATTGGTTGCCAGAAGCGATTGATGATGCCCCAGAACCAATTGGTGGATGGCCACATCCAGGGAATCATCGTCATTTACGAATTCGCCCTCCCCGGGCACATGCATGCAGTGCCTTGTCTTTATCTGGGTTGCCTTTTTGCAGATGTCTGCCATGGGCTTGTCCCAAAGCGAGAATTGCTTTACCATGTTGCGCAAAAATTGCTGGCTGAATCCGCTGGCCATCATGCGGCCGGAGTCGCTTGCCGCTGCCTGCTTGTATTTGGGTTCAAGGCTGCGCAGAATATCGAGCTGGCCGAGTTTGCCCACTACTCTGCCCTTGTCGTCATATACCAGAATGGCCCTGTGAAGGTATCCTGACGAAGGGCGCCTGTATTCGGCCTGAGCTTTTTCCAGGGCCATTACAGCGTCGAAAAGGCTTGCGTCCTGATGGATGGTTGCATATTCCTCCAAGGGTACCATGATCTCGCTGACGGTAGTTTTTTTCATATAGGAGCCTTTTCCGGTTTTTTTATTTTTGTCGGGATTTTTGCTCAAATCCGACAATATCTCACTTTTTTGAAGAAAAGCAATCTACTAAAGCTGTATTTTGTTGTCCAGTCTTTTCGGTTTAAAGGCGGACAGATTTAGCTGAGCGGAGTTATATTTCTGATAAAACACGGTTTACTTTGTCGGCAAGTTCTCTTATGGAAAAGGGCTTCTGGATAAATTCCCTGTCTCTTTCTGTTATGCCCTGGCCGGCAAGTCCGTCTCCCGTATAACCGGACATGTAGAGTACCTTTATTTGGGGATGAAAGCGGCTTATCTCACGGTAAACCTCGGGTCCTTTCATTTCGGGCATAATCACGTCGGTAAGTATCAGATGGATTTCTCCGGAATAATTTTTTGCCAGCTCTATTGCGGCTTTGCCGCTTTGGGCCGAATTTACCAGATGGCCGTTTTTTTCCAGGATCTTGGAGGCAAGATCCAGAACCTCCGGATCATCTTCAACCACCAGGATTCTCGCCCCTGATTCTGCCGGAGTTCCAGTTTTTCCAAACTTTGCAGGCTCCTCCAATTGCTCCGATTCTGTGGATTCTGCTGCAGGAAGATAAATGGAAAAGCTTGTACCCTCTCCGGGACGGCTCCGAACCCTGATATCGCCCCCGTGCTGTTTTATAATTCCGTAGCACACGGCCAGGCCCAGCCCTGTGCCCTCCTCCTGCTTGGTTGTAAAAAAAGGTTCGAAAATCCGGTTTAAGGTGTCCTCATCCATGCCGGGGCCGTTATCTGCAACAGTGATTATCGCACACGAACCCTGGATTCCGGATGTATCACTGGCGGACTCGTCTTCCATGCCGCCGGCGGATGTGGATATTGCAAGTTTTCCGCCGCTTGGCATGGCATCCCTGGCATTTACCACCAGGTTCATTAGCACCTGCTGCAGTCTGGAGGAGTCTGTTTGGGCATAAAGCGGCCGGTCTGCGAGTTCAATTTGCAGTTGAATGTCTTCGCCGATAATCCGGCGAAGAAAGGATTCAAAGTTTTCTATTACACTGTTGATTTCCGTAATTTGCAGTTCCAGCATCTGGCTGCGGCTGAATGTAAGCAGCTGCCCGGTGAGATCCTTCGCCCTCACAGAGGCCTCATGGATATGTTCCACTGCCTCTCTTTGAGGCTCCTGTTTTGGTATTTCACCCAGCAGTATTTCGCTGTATCCCAGGATTACTGAAAGCAGGTTGTTGAAATCATGGGCGATGCCCCCTGCAAGCCTGCCCACGGCTTCCATCTTCTGGGACTGCTGAAGCTGCTGTTCCAGGTGTCTGCGTTTTTCTTCGGCTTCCTTCCGGGCGGTTATGTCCATGATGTTCCCGTAGACGCGCACTACTTTTTCGCCTTCCTGATCTGCATTGCCAGTGGTGCGCACCCACAGCCGGCGACCTTTTGCTGTAATAAATCTAAGCTCAAGATCATATGGAGTCCCGTGAGTTCTGGTCATGAAAAAAGCCTTTTCAATTAAAGGCCTGTCATCGGGGTGATAAAAAGAAAGGTCTCTTGCGATTTCTGAAGGCTCGTAATGTTCCGGCGATACTTCATAGATCCGGTAAACTTCATGGGTCCATTCCAGTCGCCCGGTTTCCACGTGGTATTCCCAGCCGCCTACTTTAGTGATTTTCTGGGTTTCTTCAAGCAGTCTCCGGCTTTTTTCCAGGGCGCTCTGAATGTTTTTCAGTTCAGTAATGTCTGCCACAAAACCGTCTATAAGAAAAGAGCCGTCAGCATAACGTTCGCTGATCCTTGCATTCATGGAAAACCATCTGTGCGTGCCGTCCAGGCAAACGGCTTCGTATTCAAAGCCCTGGACCTCGCCCTGCTCTTCAATGATCCGGAGGAATTCCTCTCTCCTTGCGGGGTCGGCATAAAGCTCGCGGCCGACGTCAGAGAAAAGCGGCACTTCGGATTCCGGAAGGCTTCCTGCCACCATTTCCGCCATCTGGCGGTTTATGTAGTTTGCACGCCCTGTTGAATTTGTCTGGAAGATCCCGACCGGCGCATTGTCAAAAAGCTGTCTGAAGTCGGGCTCGCTTCCCGTGAGCTTCGTATTCATAGCCGTCCTTTTTAACTGTGGCTTTTATTACCCGGATCAGCATAATCAGGAAAATAAAGCTCTGATAATAATATTTCCTATATAAGCAGTTGAGTCAAGGGGGAAAAAACCGGCGATTTCCGGTAAATGTTTTATCATTCTGTTTGCCTCCTGAGGCCGTTGCCTCTGAATTTGCTGTCCCGGGACATTAAACAATTTTTTTTAAACTTTAAGAGGATAAGGATTGCTTTGCAATAAACCATGGGAATTGACGGCAAACAGCAGTCAGATTTGCATTTTTTGAGTTGACAGATATGTTTGTTGTGCATAATAAATTTATATTAAACAGTTTTCTAAAAATTAAACCGCTATTCAAAAGAGAGGCATTGTTATGGTTGCTCCTATTCGTTCCCTGTTGTTTGCCACCAATCTTTCCGAGGAATGCAAGCCGGCGCTGGCCGCCTCTGTTGCTGCTGCGGCTCAGCATCGGGCTGAGTTGGTGCTGCTCCATGTCGTAGACAGAGAAGTTCCTACCCAGGTAGAGGAGCATTTCAAGGGCGTGCTGGGGGAGGAAAAGTGGAAGGCCCTAAAAGAGGAGCATGAGCAGGACGCGCGTCAGGCTCTGATAGGCAAGATGTCGCCGGGCCAGATAGGCCAGAAGGTGATGCGCAATTACTGCGAGGAAGCAGGAATAAACGTTGAGGCCTGCGAATTTAACTGGCATGAGGTTGTTGTGGCCGACAGAAACATACCTAATACAATCATTGACCAGGTAAAAAAATTCGGCTGCAACATGATTGTCATGGGTTCTGACAAGGGGTTTTTCGGCGGCAATTCCGTGGGCTCCACCATCAAGGGCGTGCTGCGCAAGAGCCGTGTTCCCGTGCTGGTGGTTCCGCCCTGGGGAGAATCCTAAAGGAGGTGCAGGGGTATGCCGGATCTTGAACTGACCGTAAAGTCGGTAAAGGCGTTTTGCTCGGCAGGGTGCAGAGTAGGCGACAAATTTACCTTCAGGGATCCGGTTGTAATCCCCCATGAAGGTTCGCCTCTTTGTCTGTATGCGCTTTCGGCGATGTTTCCTTATCTGACGGCTGCATGCAGGCAAACTCCGTCCGGTGACTGGATTAACAGCAAGCAGGAACTGCAGTGCCCTGATAACGACAACACGGTTGTATTCACCATCACCCGGACCTGATTGTCGATAAAAGGCGCGGGGGTTTACTTGTACCAGGTGCTGCGCCTGCGGTGTTCCTCCATTTGTTTTTTTACGTATCTGGCCGGAAAATCCGGGTGCAGCAGATAGGGGCGCATGTGTGACTCAAAATCGGCCCGCAGGACATCAAAGACTTCATCCTTTTTTCGTCTGTCAATAAACGTGCGCTGTTTTGTATATTCCCATATGACCGGATCTCCGAGGGCGGCCCGTATTTCCCCGGCGCAGGGGGGGTCGCCCGAAGCAGTCGTATTGCTGAGGCTGTCTGCCGGGATCTTGATCTGTACAAAAAGCGCCACCAGCATACGGTCGCCTATCATGGTACGGGAAGCATCGTAGATTTCCAGGGTGGAGCCGTTGTCAAGGGCCGTATGCTCAAGCAGTGTTTTTTCGGAAATATTCATAAACGTCTTTGGAATTCAAATATTTTAATCTTCAAACAGGGATAATTGCACCTGCTTTTTCTTTTTCCTGCCGGCAGTGGTTGTTATTTCTTTTTTTAAGTTTTCGGGGATATCGTCAATAAAAGGCGATTGCTCCCGGTGGCGGGTTTTGCCATAGATCCGTCTGGTTTTTGCCGAAATCAGGAACAGCTCCTCCATGGCCCTTGTTACCCCAACGTAGAAGAGCCTTCTTTCTTCATCAGTGTCTGCTCGCTGTAAGGATGCCGGAAGATAGGGTATGAGGCCGTCTTCGCATCCGGCTATGAATACAACCGGAAATTCAAGCCCCTTGGCCGCATGCATGGTGAGAAGCGAGACCTTTTCAGCCTCGGGGCTGAAAAAATCAGGATCAGAGTAAAGGGACAGGGTCTCGGTAAATGAGTATGAGTCTTTGCCGAATGACGAGGCGATTGATTTGAGCCGGGTGAATGCCTGCTCCTGTGCCCGGTTTGGTTCGGGCAGAAATGGCGCCAAGGCTTTATTTACGTATTCGAGTTTCTCGCAGACGTCTGAATCAGAGTTTTTTTCTTCCAGGGAAAACAATTTTTCCAGGATATCTTTCAGTTCCTTTTTGCTTTCTGCCGACAGCCCGTGCGCATCCAGGCGGAGAGCCTCTGCCATAAGACCGTTTACCTCGAGTCGGCGTTTCCTGCCCCAGGATTTGAGGGCGGAAATTTCCCTGGCCGGGATCTTTGGAGCCATTACCGATAAAACACGTTCAAGATCCGCGTATGATCCCCGTCCCTCAATAATTTTTAAAGCTGAAAGGGGTTCGGCGATTCCTTCAACACCCCAGGTGTCAGTCTTGCTTGCCCTCTGGTAAGGTATCCGTGCGGCCTCAAATGTTTCGGCAAGAATATCGCCCTGGGCCCTTGTCCGGTAAAGAACCGCAAAGTCGGCAAAGGAACGTTGCTTCCCGGGGGGCGGCCCTTCATTTTTGCCGAAATCATTGAAATCAAATCCCATGCCTCCAACCATCCGCTCTATCATCTTTCCTATTGACACGGCTTCGGCTCTTTCCGAATCGGCAGACATCAGGTATATGTGGGAAGTCCCGGGGATGCCGGAATATATCCTGTCCCCGCTCCCGGTGGGTTTTCCGGGGCCAATCAGTCCGGATGCCGCAGCAAGAATCGTTTCTGTTGAACGGTAGCTTCTGTCAAGCCGCACGGATTTTGCGCCCGGAAAATCGTCGAGAAACCGCATGAAAAAGGCCGGATCTGATCCGCGGAACCCGTATATGGATTGATCCGGATCGCCTATTGCGCATATATTGCCGTCTTTCTGACAAAGCAGGCGGATCAGCCGGTACTGGGCGTAATTTATATCCTGGTATTCGTCAATAAATATGAAAGGCCATCGTTTGCGGATATTTCCGCATGCCGCAGGGTCTGACTCCAGGTGCATAACAGTACGGCATATAAGGTCCTCGTAGTCGTAGAGCCTTTCGGTTTCGAGAAGTTCCCGGTATATGCCGTAAACCGGGGAAAGAGCCTGCGCGTGATCCCCGGCGATCTGCGAAAGATCATCTTCAGGTGCAAGTATCTTCTGCTTTGCCTCAACCACCATGTCAAGCAGTGAGTCTGATCTTGCCCCGATTTCCAAGCCCCTGTCCCTGGCCCTGGCCACGGCCTCCAGAAACAGGGTTCGTCTGTCATCCTCGTCGACGATGCCGCGGGCGGGCCCGGTTTCGATTTCTTTTAAAAGATTGAAACAAAAGGAGTGAAATGTCATGGCCGCGGGAAGAGAAGAGCCCGTGCCGAGCATGTCTCTCAGGCGGTTTTTCATCTCTTCCGCCGCCTTGTTGGTAAATGTGATTGCAAGGATCTGCTCCGGTGACGCAATTTTCTTTCCCGTAAGATATGCGATCCTGCAGGTAAGGGTTCGTGTCTTGCCGGTGCCCGGTCCTGCGGAAATAAGAAGAGGGCCGGGCGGGCAGACTGCGGCCTCTGTCTGCGCCTGGTTTAGTCCCTCAAGCACCGGATCATCGCCTGCGGCTTTTTTCCGGGAGTTTTCTTCCGGCATCTTTTTTCCGGCGGCGGCCGCCGGAGGGGTAAATTCCTGCTTTTTTGGTTTTTTCTTTGTATCCGAAGGTGCGGCAAAGAGGTCTTTTTGGCCTGTCAGCCGGTCGCGCTCCTCTTTGGTAAAAATTGTAACCCTGCCGTATGCCCCGTCATAACCCGGCTGGCGGTATACCTCCCCCCGGCGCATGCGGCCTATTGCCTCTGCAAGAAGAGAGTTTCCCGAGGCCCTTATGGTTTCAACGGGTATGTCATGAAGCAGGCGCAGCTCCGGGCCTATGAGGCTTACCGCTGTCTGCCGGGCATTGTTAACTTTTTTGCTTTTCGGACCCACCCCCATAAGCTCGGAAAGTATTTCCGCAAGCGGAATGAGGCTGTAGAAAGGATGGGTCTTTTCCGGCTTTTCGCCCTCTTTGCGGCCGGCAAGCTGTTCCACCCGGTATAGCACGCCCACTGTAACCGGTTCGCCGCAGACCGGGCAGAGTCCGTTGTTTTCAATCGTCTGTGCGGGGTGAAGGTTTATTCCGCATCTGCGGTGTCCGTCCTGGTGGTATTTGCCTTCTTCCGGAAAAAATTCCAGGGTGCCGAGGAATTTTTCCGGATCGCCGGTCTTTATGGCATCCCGGATGGCAAAATAGGAAAGATCAGTATTGAATAGGTTCGCCTCCCTGCCCAGGTTGGCAGGCGAGTGTGCATCCGAGTTTGATACCAGTGTGCGGCCGTCAAGATCTGTCACCCGCCAGTTCATGGGAGGATCAGAGGAAAGACCGGTCTCAACTGAAAATATGTGATCGGATAATTCTTCAAAGCATTCAGCTACAGAATCAAAGCCCGATTTTGAGCCGAAAAGTGAAAACCATGGCGTCCATATGTGGGCCGGGATCAAAAAACCCGACTCGCTTGTTTCAAGTATGATTTCAAGGAGCTTTTTCGAGTCCAGCCCCAAAATGGGTCTTCCGTCGGCCTTTAGGTTTCCTATGGCCGAGAGCCTGGCGTTGAATTTCTCAACATGGGAAAGTTCGGGGAAAAAGACGAGATGATGGATTTTTCGGGTAACGCCGCCTTTTTTGTAGATATTGCTTATTTCCGTGCAGAGCATGAAGCGCACCGGCACGCCGTCTGCCACTGATATTTTGCTTTCGCATTCTTTTTCAAGATCGGATTTTAACTTTAAAAGTCCCGGTTCCGCGGGTTCGAGATATTGATGTATTTCTTCGACCCACCCCGGATGGGTAAAGTCCCCTGTTGCCACCACAGCGATGCCTTTCTCACGGGCGGCCATGTATAAATGGGGAAAGTCGAGATTTTTGGCGGTAGCCCGGGAAAAGCGGGAATGAATATGCAGATCCGCTATATATTTCATGTCCGGTTCCTTCATGAATTTACGGCAGACCCGCACCCGGGACGTCCACGTCCGTAATCCAGACCTCTGCTTCGCCCGCGTTTCTGCGGCGGCGGGGAGAGGAATCCGGAGCGGTGCATATAAACAGCGTTTTTTTCTCGGGTCCGCCAAGTGTGCAGGCAAAGGCCCCTTTGTCTTCGGTGGGAATTTCATCTGTTATATGGCCGCCTTCTTTTACCCGCAGGACGCGTTTTCCGATTGCATCTGCTATCCATGCCGCGCCTTCTGTGTCAAGAACCCCTCCGTCCGGGGCAACCTTGATCCGGGATATCATTGCGGCCCGGTCCCCGATTTCGGGGATAGGGCCGAAACGCGCCCAGTCCCGCCTGGGTCCCAGGTTGCCGTCGTCTTTTATATCAAAGGCTGACATCCGGTTTGCAAAGCTTTCATTTACTATGAGGGTTTTGAAGTCAGGCGTTATCATGGAACCGTTTGGAAAATACAGGCCTTCTGCAGCCTCGGAAACACTGCCGTCGGGCTGTACAAGAGCGATTTTTGTCGGTTTGAGGGATTCGCCTCCCATCAGGTCGAAACCGAAGTTTCCCACATAGGCCCTGCCTTTATCGTCGACCACCATGTCGTTTAACGGGCCGCCGGCAATTTCGGAAAGATCGGCGTGCACGGCAAGCGATCCGTCATTTTCAAGACGCAGAAGCTTTTTGCCGAGCATGGAAACCACAAGCAGTCTTCCGTCAGGCAGCCAGCCCAGGCCCGAGGGCTGTCCGGCGACCTCGGCGATCGTCTCGGTGCGGCCCTCCATGTCCGCAGTTATTACCCTTCGAAGGAAAAAATCAGAAAGCCACAGCCGCCCCTCATGCCACCTCGGGGCTTCGAGAAAATCATAACCGGAAATAAGGAGACAAAGGTTTGATTTTTCCATAATATAGCTCCTGTCGCCTGGACCACGTGTATGATTCGCTGTTTAAATATTTCCTTACCATCTACTATAAAAAGGTGCGGCTTCAATAACCCGTTGCGCCCATTTCAGCCGCATGGACGAAGATGTCATTGCCGGTGCCACCATTGCCTGCTCCCTATGAAGAAGACGCATCTTTTTCCTGCGCATCAAGAATTATTTCTGTCGCCATTTTCGCGACTTCCCCGACAAGAGTGGAACAAGTCTCAAGCATGCCCGTCTCAAATGCCTCCTTCATCTCGGCCGGATCATAAAGGTTGTAGAATCTTCCGAAAAAAGATTTCTGCAAATCAGCGCACCTGCAAGTTCCGTATTTTTCCGCGAACCTGTCGTGGAGTTTTTTTGAAAGTATGTTTGCTTTAAGAAGTCTTCTCATATTTTCAGCATCTTTTCTGTCTCTTCCGAAAAAATGGCCGATGGCAAGCACTCCTCCGGAAAGGGCTCCGCAATGGCCGTCGCCTGTCAGCCCCACGCCGTCTGCCAGGCCGGTTGCCGCTTTGTAAATATCGTCATTATCGACATCCAGGGCGTCAAAAATCCCGGACAAAGTGCATTGCGGGCAACCACCGCCCTTGATTTCATACTGTTTCGCCCTGGTAAAAGCCATATCAAGAATTTCATTTTTTTTGTGTTCCATGCCAGCAGCTCCTTTTTAAAAAAAGTACAAAATCAGTATTTTTCCGGGACGGCACTTCGGTACATTTCCGGCGGGCGCCTGCGTTTTTTAGCAATCTGGACGACAGCTTAGCAAACCTTGCAAAGCTCTGAAACAATTTTTTGTGCTGTATAAACATATCTGTCAACCGCTCTGGATCGATTCAACCTTACCAATTCAGGGCAGAGCAGAGGGCAGGACAGGCCTGCCCTCTGCTCTGCCCTGAAGTTGAACTAACTTATTTAATGCGTCAAAATTTACTACTTGACACATCATGAGTATGCCTTAGTATTAAAAATGAAAATCATTATCATTTGAGGGTGTAAAAATAATGTTAAAAACCGCAGGCGGGGTCGGCAGATGAAGGAACAACCCTGGTGGTACAGGAGATTAAAAGATTCAGGCGCCAGACTCACAGAGCCCAGAGAGATTGTACTGGAAATCCTGCGCAACTCGGAAGAACATCTGACTGCAACTGATATTTATATCCAGGCCCATCGAATGAAACCTTCAATCGGGCTTACCACGGTGTACCGAACCCTGGAACTGCTCATACAGCTTGGAATTGTTCAGAAATTCGAGCTCGGTGAAGGAAAGGCGAGGTTTGAACTGGTGGACAAACCAGGAGGAGAGGGCCATCACCACCTTGTTTGTCTTAAATGCAGAAAGATAATCGATTACAGCGATATCAGTAAAGATGAGAAAGAGTTTTTAAGCAGGGCGGAGGGTCGTTTGAAAAAAAAGTATGATTTTAAGATACTTGATCACCTGATGTGGTTCTATGGTGTGTGCAGGGAATGCAGGGAGGACTGAAAAATTTTTTAAAATAGTGGAAATGATTTTCATTATTTTAGGATTATAAATTAAGGAGGTTGTTAAATGAAGCTATGTGTAACTTCAGCAGGACCGGATCTGGATTCCCAGATTGACTCCAGGTTTGGCAGATGTGCTTATTTTATATTTGTAGATACCGAAACCCTTGAATACGAGGCATTTAACAACACTGCTGCAGGGGCATCCGGCGGGGCAGGCATTCAGGCAGCCAGATTCGTGGCTGAAAATGGTGCTTCCGCAGTGCTTACCGGCAATCTTGGCCCTAATGCTACCCAAGCCTTAAAAGCAGCAGGTCTGAAAATGCTTACCGGAGCGCGGGGAATTTCCGTCAGGCAGGCAGTGGAAAATTACAGAAAGGGCTTATATTCCGAAGCAGAAAGTCCTTCGGTGGATTCCCACTACGGTATGTCGGCGTCCCCGAACCCGGGACAAGGTCAGCCCATAGCGCAGGCAGCGGCCGCCGGTCGGGGCATGGGAACCGGCCAAGGTATGGGCATGGGGCGCGGTATGGGTATGGGCCGTGGGATGGGCCGGGGAATTCGTCCCGGCGGAGGTATGGGTATGGGTCGCGGCATGGGCCGCGGCAGAGGTATGTGCGCAGGTTTTGACATGGCAGCACCCGGAGCATATGCCACCGGCCCGATTCAGACCCGAGACTCTCAGAATATGGCTGGTGCTGTATGTCCTAAAAATGAAGTTGAATCACTCAAAGAACAGGCCAGGCTGATAAAAGATCAGCTTGTAGATATACAGAAGCGCATAAACGAGCTTTCCAGAGAAGACAGTGCGTACGAGGGCGGTTTGGTGGCAGTGGATGAGGTTGTATGCACGGGATGCGGAACCTGCGAACAATTATGCCCAACAGGTGCAATAACAGTAAATGAGGTTCCAGAGATAAATCCGGAACTATGCACAGGATGCGGTATTTGTGTTGAAAAATGTCCGGCACAGGCACTGCACATAATCAGGAGATGAGATTTAAAATGGAAGAAACATTAAAAATTGCAATATCAAGCGGCAAGGGGGGAACAGGCAAAACTTTTATAGCCACCAATGTTGCCAGGGTTATAGAAAGAACAGGACGCCGTTTGCGTTACCTTGACTGCGACGTTGAAGAACCCAACGGGCATCTTTTTTTAAAGCCGGTTATTCATCAAAAAGAGGATGCAACGGTATTTTCTCCGGTGGGCATAGACAATGAAAAATGCACCGGGTGCGGAAAATGCGAGGAGAACTGCATGTATAACGCCATTTCCGTGATAAACGGAAAGGCTTTGTTCTTTCAGGACCTCTGCCACATCTGCGGCGCATGCACTCTTGTATGCCCGGAAAACGCAATAATAGAAAAAGACAGGGTTATCGGTACAATGGTGCACGGCGCCAGCGATAAAACAGAGTTGCATTACGGTTTATTAAAGACAGGAGAGGGTGGCATGTCTCCCCGGCTTATTAAAAAGGTAAAGCAGTATATTGACCAGGGTGTAAACCTGCTCGACTCCCCTCCGGGGACTTCATGCCCTGTGGTGGAAACAATAAGCGACGCTGATCTTTGCGTGCTTGTTGCAGATCCCACCCCGTTCGGGATAAATGACCTAAAACTTTCCGTTGACATGTGCAGGGAGATTGGCATCGAGCCTGTTGTACTTATAAACCGGGCCGAGGATTTAAACAGCGACCTGTCAGATTACTGTAGCAAAGAAGACCTTGAAATTATAGGAAGTGTACCTGATGACAGGGCTATTGCCGAGTGTTACTCAGCAGGCGATCTCACAGTGGACAAGCTGCCGGAATATGCTGATTTGTTTGCCCAAATAGCAGACAGGATAATTGAACTGGCAAAACAGGACCGTCCTGTCAAGGCGGAGAAAAAGATTCCTAAAACCCGGGTTGATAAAAATCTGGTGCAGGTTGAGGCAAAAAACACCCCGCCGGATCACAGTTCCAGGGAAATAGTGGTGATAAGCGGCAAGGGCGGAACAGGAAAGACATCCATTGCTGCCGCATTTTGCGCTCTTGAGGAAAAACTGGTCATAGCCGACTGTGATGTGGATGCAGCGGATCTGCATCTGGTATTATCACCAAGGGTGCTTGAACAGGGAGCATTCAGCGGCGGTTACATGGCGAAAATTGATCCTGATGTGTGTGTCGGCTGCGGTGAATGTTTTGAGCACTGCCGTTTTGATGCAATCAAGCAGTTGGAGCATAACAACAATACAGTATATCAGGTTGACGAGGTGTCATGCGAAGGCTGCGGAGTCTGTAGAATCGTATGTGAATACGACGCTGTTAGCCTTGATGTATGCGTCAACGGAGAATGGTATCTCTCAGAAACCCGGTTCGGCCCCATGAGCCATGCAAAGCTCGGTGTTGCAGAAGAAAATTCCGGTAAACTGGTAACCCTTGTTCGTAACAAAAAGGATGAGCTGGCTGGTAAACAAGGTCTGCAAAGAGCCCTTATTGACGGGTCGCCTGGTACCGGCTGTCCGGTTATCGCCTCGATTACGGGTACGGATTATGCCCTGGTTGTAACTGAACCCACGGTGTCGGGAGTTCATGACCTGTACCGTGTTCTGGATGTGATAAAGTTTTTTAACATAAAGTCCGGTGTTATTGTGAACAAATATGATCTAAACCATGAAAAAACCAATGAGATAATCGGTATCGCCCAGGAAGCCGGCAGCGAGTTCCTCGGGGCAATACCATATGACAAGTCCATTACAAAGGCGCAGCTAAAAGGCCTGTCAGTAGTGGAATATACAGACAACACGACTACGGCGACCATCAATGATATCTGGGAAAAGATATCGCGTAGCGTTTATGATACTGAAACAGCTTAAAAGAAACAGAATTTTTCCAAGGGGCGGGCCATGTCGGTTACAGTTAAGGGCCGGCTTATGAAGAAACAGGCAGGACAAAAACAGTGCCGCTGGTATCCCTTGTGTCCAATGAAAAGATTTTACGAAGATGGAATACTGGATGCTTTCTGGATTAAACAGTATTGTATGGGTGATAATAAAAAGTGCGTCCGTTACCAGATGGAGGAAAGCGGCAGGCCTCATCCTGACAACATGCTGCCTGACGGCAGCATAGACGCCTCTCTGCCCGGCTAAGTGGTGCTTTGTTGGGCAGGTTTTTAAAAAAAGCGATTTTCTGGTTTTGATCATACGCACCTGCATAGGTGCGGCAGGTATATAATTAATTGCTGAGAGGAAATTTAGGAAATGAAGATATCGGTTTGCGGAAAAGGTGGAAGCGGCAAAAGTACTGTGGTTACTTTTTTGGCAAAGCAGGCTCTGCGGAAAAATTTTGATGTAATGGTTGTTGATGCAGATGACTCAAACGCCGGGCTTGCCAGAATGCTCGGGTTTGATGATCCTCCGGCACCATTGATGGAGCTGGTTGGCGGCAAGTCCATGATAAAGAAAAAAATGGGAGGCCAAACCCTGCTTAGCCAGGAGAATATTCAGACCAAAGATTTTGACCCCGAGTTCATCCAGCGCAGAAACGGGCTTATGCTTGTGGGCATTGGAAAAATTCTCCAGACAATGGAAGGATGCGCATGTCCCATGGGGGTTTTAAACAGGGAGTTTTTAAAAAAACTTAAGCTGGGAGAAAACGAGATAGCCATCGTGGACATGGAAGCAGGGGTTGAACATTTTGGCCGGGGAATAGATGAGGCAATAGACAAGGTTCTGGTGGTGGTGGAGCCTTCATTTGACTCCCTGCAGACCGCCGCCAAGATTAAGTCAATGGCCGTATCCATGGGCAAAAAAGTGGCTGCAATTGTAAATAAGGCCCCTTCGGGAGAAGTTGCGGAAAAAATAGAAAAACAGCTTGCTGCAGAAGGCATGGAGGTCATTGGGGTTATACCTCAGGATCAGTCTGTATTTGAGGCATGTCTTGCCGGTGATGTTCCTGACAGGGGAGAGGCGTTTGAGACAGCTGAAAGCGTACTGGACCGGTTGCTGGCCATTTAGCGCAGCCAGAAAGACTTATGGGAGATATCTATGTGTTTGAGTACTGTTAGCCTTCATTCAAAGGGTACGGATCAGGAGGTAATGAAAGATGTTGCATATGTCGAGGCCGAAGACAACGGTGTTTGGCTGACCAACCTTCTGGGCGAAAAAAAGTTTGTAAAGGGAACTGTCAGAGCCATTGATCTTGTGGATGAACACCTTGTAGTGCTTGAGCCGACAGGCTAAACCGGTTTTTCATAAACCCTGAGCATATAGGTTTTAAAGTGGATTCAGGGATTTTAAGTTCCGGATCATCCAATACCCCCCCCCCAAAAAACAGCAGGCACATAAAAGACAGGCTCCAGGCCCATGGTCTACAATAGCTTTATTACCATGGGCAACCGCTTCAGTCTTAATCCCTTTTTTGCGGGAAATCTTGAGAAAAATTAAAATTTTATGGGCGTGTTTTTTTAAAAAGGTTGCCTGGAAGGCAGAAAACAGGTTATGAATTAAGCTTTGGCAAAAGATTTGGATGTGTGAAGTGCTAATTTGATTAATATTTGAAGAAATGGATTGGTTATGCAGTTATTATCATCCACCCTGTCTCTTACCAGGTACATGGTCCAGGGAAAACCGGCCGGGCGGATTATGGATACCGTCCGCGAGGGGCTTAAAAACCAGGTGATCCGGGAGATCGACAATGAACCGGCGGCAAAGAGCATCGGGTGGACGGAATCGGCCCGGCCCTTTGCACCGGATTTTAAAAAGGCGCAGTTCATGTTCGGCACCTACATGGTATTTTCCCTCCGCATAGACAAAAAGTCAGTGCCCGCCAAGATAATAAACAAGCATGTAACAATGGCGGCTGCCAAAAGGCTGGCTGAAACAGAGCAGAAGCAGCTTTCCAAAACCGAAAAACAGCAGATCAAGGACGAGGTTACAGACCGGCTCTATACCCGGGTGCCTGCCTCGCCCAATGTCTATGACCTGGTATGGGACTGCGAGGCCGGGAATTTGTGGTTTTTTTCAAATCTAAAGGAGGCAAACGAGGAACTTGAAACATTGTTTTCAAAGTCCTTCAGGCTGTCTTTGATCAGGATGTTCCCCTATACAGAAGCTGATCTTGCATCCGGGCTCTCCGATGACCAGCGCGATGCCTTGAAAAAGTCGGGCCCCGCGGCTTTTAACACGGGAGGTGCCCATGCTTGACGTATCCGTTGCCTATAATCGCTACAAGTTTCTGGGCCACGAGTTTTTAACCTGGCTGTGGTATATGATAGACACAGATCCGGAGACGCTGGAAAAGGCTGATCCCGAGATGGAATCACTTACCATCGGCAACAGGATCGTGCTTGAAAATAACCGGCATAACAGGGATGAGACCATTACCATCCGGGGTGACGGCGCCGGTTTGGAAGAAGGGGTGATAGCGCTTACCAAGGGGGCCAAGGTCATCGAGATGCACCTTGTTTTCAGGGCGGGCGGTCTTGAATGGCGCTTTAACGTAAAAGGCGAAAGCCTTAGTTTGAGCAGCCTTAAGACTCCGCAAACCGCAAAGATGGAAACAAGCGAGGATTTGGAGGGCGCGGTTCTGGAAAAAATTTATCTTGCAGAGCGGGTCGTAAATCTGCTGCACAATCTGTATTCGGTTTTTATAAAGGAGCGCGTCTCAACGGACTGGGAGAAAAGGTCAGTATACCGCATAGGCTCCTGGATCCGGGGGGAAATCAATAGCGATGGCTAAAAGATAAGGTCTGCTGAAAGGATGCGAAGGCCGATTAAGATAAGAACAATGCCTCCTGCAATCTCCATGCGGGGTCCGAGTTTTTTGCCGAAGAATGTGCCCAGCCGGATACCTGCAAGTGAAATGGCCGAGGTTACAATCCCTATTGTTACCGCTGGATACCAGATGGCGACTTCCATCATTGCAAGGGAGAATCCGACTGCAAGGGCGTCTATGCTGGTGGCAACCGACAGCATCACCAGAGTCAGGCCCCGGGACGGGTCCCTGAAAACAGTTTCTGATTCGGGGTAAAGACCGCTTTTAATCATGCGGAAGCCGACAAATAAAAGAAGGGTAAATGCAACCCAGTGATCAACAGCTGAAATCAGAGGTGCAATGCGGGATCCTGCATACCACCCGAGAACAGGCATCATGAACTGAAAAAGGCCGAAATGAAAAGACAGTCTGAATACGGCTCTTTTGGGAAGGCCCCCGGTCGTGCCTGCTGCCACGGATACCGCAAATGCATCCATGGCAAGTGATACGGCTATGAGTATGATTTCTGCTGGATTCATATGCCAGGATCAAATATCAATATATATGATAAATATCAACAACTATGGTTTCTTAAAAAGCATCCAACCTCATTTGAGGTTTTTACAGGAAGGAAGCTTTTTACTTTGCCGTCAATTGTGAAAGGAGATTTTATATGAAAGACGTTGTGATTGTATCTGCCTGTCGTACGCCCATAGGCGCTTTCGGGGGAACCCTTAAAACCCTTAATGGTGCCCATCTTGCTTCTGTTACCATGAAGGAGGCTGTAAAGCGGGCGGGCATAGATCCAGGCATGATAGAAGACGTGCGCTACGGCTGCTGCATGGAGCCCTCTGATGCCCTTAATGTTACAAGGGTGGCATGGCTGCTTGCGGGATTCCCGGAATCTGTAACATCGGTTACAATAAACCGGGTATGCATATCGGGCATGGAGGCCGTGCTTTCGGGAATGGCAATGATCCAGGCCGGCATGGCGGACACAATTCTGGCCGGGGGGGTTGAGCACATGTCAGGGGTTCCCTATGTGGTCGAAGAAGCCCGCTGGGGCTGCCGTCTGCAGGACCAGACATTTAAGGACGCTCTTATCCACGGACTGCACTGCGGCTCCCACATTATTCCGCACCCCGAGGACGGGCCTGTAAACGCCGATGAGCCGCCGCTTTCCTATTTTAAGGGCAAGCCATATATAATGGGCCATACAGCGGAATTTGTTGCCCAGCACTACGGGATTTCACGTAAAGAAATGGACGAGGTGGCACTTCGCAGCCATAATAACACGGAGCGGGCCAACCAGGACGGCTCGTTTGCAGAGGAAACAGTGCCGGTGTCGGTGCCGCAGCGCAAAAAAGATCCCATCATATTTGAACATGATGAGCATTTCCGCCCCGGCCTTAAAATGGAGGATCTCGAAAAGCTGCCTCCCGCGTTCGTGCCCAAGACCGGCAAGGTTACTGCCGGCAATTCAAGCGGTATAAACGACGGTTCCGCAGCCATGGTGATCATGAGCGCGGATAAGGCAAAGGAACTGGGGGTGACTCCGCTTGCAAAAATTCGTGCAACAGGAAGTGGCGCATGTCATCCTTCTGTAATGGGTCTTTCTCCTGTTCCCGCGGTTCGTGATCTTCTGGGCAAAGGCAATATGAGGCTTGAAGATTTCGAACTTATAGAGGTAAACGAGGCTTTTGCAGCCCAGTACCTGGGGTGTGAAAAGGAACTCGGTATAAACAGGGAGGTTACAAATATAAACGGCTCCGGTATAGGCCTCGGTCATCCTGTGGGAGCAACCGGGGCTCGCATCATGGTAACCCTTATATATGCGCTGCGGAAGCAGGGCAGAAACCTCGGCCTTGCAACCTTGTGCGGCGGGGGCGGGGTTTCCATGGCAACGGCTCTGGAGATAGTCTGACCTCAATTTAGGTCTGAGCAGTCTTGGTTTACAGATTTGAAATCCGAATTTTTCAAACAGGGATTCTGGTTATTAAGAATCCGGCATTCTATATTTGATTCATATTCGGGGTACCGTACTTCGAATTTTAACCGGAGGTTTCCATCAGACTTTTTACTACATCGATAACAGGGGGTTGCAGGGGGCGCCAACTGGGATTAAGGGCCCGGCCCTCGTTCCAGTTGAAATCGACGGCCACATACTGCTCCGGTATTTCGTGTTCGTTTTGCATACCGTAGCGCACCGTTGGGTAGTATTCCACATAAAGCATCCTGTGGGGATCGATGTCGAAATCGCGGGTTACACATGTGGCGATGTGACCTGCACAGCTGCGCACCGACATTTTGCTGCCGGAAACGTCGGATACCACCACAACCATTGGCCTGAGGATGGTTACCAGGCTGTCTGCGCCCTTTCTCCGGTCAAAGATCCGGAGGTGGCATTTACCGCTTGCCAGGCGCAGCCTGCCTCCCCATCCTTCCCAGGTATATATGTCATCATGAATAAGCATTTTTGCTATTGTATCCCGGCATAAAGATAAATAAAAGTGATTTTAATGACTTGTAATGTGAAAATAAGGATTTCTCACTGAAATGACAAACACTGAAAACCATTCAGAAGGAGTAACCAGTCTTGAAGTCGGCGGCAAACAGGTAATACTGGTGGCAACAGCCCACGTCTCCATACAGAGTGCGGAACTGGCCGAATCCGTGATAAAACAAGAAGCTCCCGATACCGTGTGCGTGGAGCTTTGCGCTTCGCGCCACCAGTCCATCCGCGACAGCGACAGATGGCGGCAGATGGACATAGTAAAGGTCATAAAAGAAAAAAAGGCGTTTCTTCTGCTTGCCAACATGATGCTGACCTCGTTTCAAAAGCGCATAGGTGAAAAACTCGGAGTGCGTCCGGGCGAAGAGATGATACGCGCCCTGGACGCCGCCGAGGCAGCCGGGGCGGAGGTCTGTCTTGCAGACAGGGATATTACTGTAACCCTTTCGCGCACCTGGAGGACTACCGGGCTGTGGAACAAGATAAAGCTTTTTTTCCAGATGATTCTGTCCATGGGCGGCATAGACGATATAGACGAGCAGACTGTCGAAGACATGAAAAAAGAGGATATCTTACAGAGTCTGCTCTCGGAGCTTGAAAAGTCCCATCCTTCCATCCGAAAGATTCTGATAGACGAGCGTGACAGGTACATGGCCAATAAGATCCGCAATGCACATGGAGAAAAGATAGTGGCAGTGGTAGGCGCCGGGCATGTGCCGGGCATAAAAAAGTATTTGTACGAAGAAATCGACCCTGCCCCCCTGGAAACGGTTCCGCCACGGGGCATGGGTCTTTACGTGTTTAAATGGCTGCTTCCTGCAGTTATAATTCTGGTAATCGCCTCAGGGTTCTATTTCGGAGGAATAGAGGCGGGAAGGTCCATGGTCCTCTGGTGGCTTGGAGTAAATGCAGTATTTGCCGGCCTGGGGGCGGCAGCGGCCTTTGCTCATCCCGTGACTATAGTTTCGGCCCTGGCAGCGGCCCCTCTGACATCGCTTAATCCCATGATCGCGGCGGGGTGGGTGGCCGGGCTCGTGGAAGCCTGGGTCAGAAAGCCCAAGGTGGCGGATCTGGAGGATCTTCCCACTGACATCCTTTCTATAAAGGGTTTCTGGCGAAACAAGGTAACCAGGATCCTTCTTATAGTGGTTTTTGCCAATATCGGAAGTTCTGTGGGCACTTTTGTAGCCCTGCCGCTTATGGTAAGAATTATGGGCATATAAGCGGAAATTTGAATACCGGGTTTTGAAACAGCACAGGAGCTTATTCCTGAATTATTTTTACCACCCGCCTCTGATAAATTTTTCCGTTGGAAAGGGTATGGGTGGTGTTTACCACCCTCAGCCGGTCCCGGGCAAACATTTGAATACATTCGGGGTAAAGCCTCCATTCCCCGGCGAGCCCCTTTTTTTTAACATCCTCCGGGGTGTCTGTCTCTTTTATGGCAAAACAGCGCTGGCCGATAATCGGGCCCGAGTCCTCTCCGTAGTCTATGAAGTGAACAGTGCATCCACCGACCTTGCATCCGTAGCGCACTGTGTCTCCATACCCGTCCGTGCCTGCAAATGAGGGAAGAAGTGCCGGGTGTATGTTCATAATTCTTGGCCGGCCGGGCTCTGTGTTTATCCGGTCTATGAAATAAGGCGAAAGATTGCGCATGAACCCGGCAAGCACTAAAAGATCAAAGCAAAAGGGGCGCATCTGTTCAAGAAGCGTTGCTTCGGCAACGGCCCGGGTGCAGAGAAATGTATCGACTCTTGCGGGATCTGCGTTTTTTGGGAAAAAAGACTGTTTTCCCCTGATTTCATCAAGGCTGAAATCTTCGGGGAGTTTTTTCGGGTCAGGGTTATTGCGGTAGTCTTTTATAATCCGGCTGTAATTTGTCACAAACGTGGGAATGTTTCTGCTTTCTGCTTTTTTAAGCCCCGCTGCATCGGGTCTGTCAGAGCCTGTAAATACCACCTGCCCGCTGATGCCCCCGGTTTCGCAGGTCTTTAAAATCGCCTCCAGGTTGGTTCCCGAGCCGCTTATAAGTGCGCCGATTCTGATAAAAGATTTCATGGCACTCTCTTTATGTTTTGTTTTTTGGCAAAAGTCCTGCATTTTAAGCAGATAAAGGAAAAAATGGTTTTTGTAAAGTGTTTGGATATTAAACGGCCCTCATGCAATGCATTTTCAAAGATCGCCCCGCCTTGGAATATTTGCGTATTAGGGGATAAAGTGATAATTAAAAACCCGGGACTGAAAAGATAAGTTACAAGGAGACTGCCTGCATGAAAGAAATGGACCGGCTTGTACACATAATGGAGACCCTGCGCGGCCCCGGAGGGTGTCCCTGGGATGCGGAGCAGGATCACAAAACCCTGCTGCCCTCGCTTCTCGAAGAAGCATACGAGCTTGCAGAAGCCATTGAAAAAGATGATCCAGAAGCCATGGAAGAAGAGCTTGGAGATGTTTTGCTCCAGGTAGTCTTCCACAGCATTATTGCCGAAGAGGACGGAGATTTTACCATCTCCGGAGTGATCAGCAAGCTTGCCGGTAAACTTGTCTACAGGCATCCCCACGTGTTCGGAGATGCCGAGGTAAATGACTCCTCGGAGGTGACTGTTAACTGGGACAGGCTTAAAAACGGTGAGCAAGGCAAGAAGGAGCGCCGATCAATTGCTGACGGCATCCCCGCAAACCTTCCGTCCCTGCTTTATGCTTTAAAGCTCCAGACCAGGGCCCGGAGAGCCGGATTTGACTGGAATGAGTCCATCGAGGTGATTGAGAAGATACGCGAGGAAGCAGGCGAGCTTGAATCCGCCCTGTCAGCCGGCGACCTTGAGACCGCTGCAGACGAAATAGGGGATCTTGTTTTCTCGGCCGTGAACCTGGCCCGGAAAATCGGGGCTGACCCCGAGGCGGCAGTGCGTCGCGCAAACCGCCGATTTGCCGAAAGATTTTCGTATATCGAGGATGCCGCCCGCAAGCACGGTATATCACCGACTGAAATGTCCATGGAGGAAAAAGAAAGAATCTGGCAGAAGGCCAAGTAAAAACCGGCTATTTCCGTACCAAGCCCGGGCCTTCCATCCTTTCCATCCCTGCCTCTCCCTGCTTTTTTTCTTATTAAAAACAGAAACTTGCATGCTTAAAAAATTTGTTTGTGGCCGTTAACAGCGATTCATTTATAGTAATTGCAGAAGGTTGAATAAAATTTTTCAAAGTGAGCATTTGCCAAAAATTTCAGCAGTTATGCGCATATGTTTAAAAAATTCTATTTGGCTTCTTGACAAGCTTATCCAAGGGTGTTCTTATACAATCTTTTTGAAAAACAAGAGATAACCCTTCAGAATAAATGTAAATTATAATTTTTGCAGGGATGCCTGCCCTAAATGACGAGGTATAATTATGAATCTGAAGAAAAAGCTGTCAACTGCCGAGTTTGTGGTGCTTGCCGAAGTCAACACCCCAAAGGGCGTGGATATTTCGGAGCTTGTAACCAACGCGAGGCGCATAAAAGGCCGGGTAGACGGCGTTGTGATACCCGATATGGACAACGGCGTCATGCGGATGAGCGCCCTTGGCGGTGGTGCTCTGATGCGCCGGGAGGGCCTGGAAACGGTGCTTCATGTTTACGGCCGTGACAAAAACAGAATGGCGCTTCAGGGTGATGTCCTGGCCGCATATGTGATGGGGATCCAGCACTTGGTTGCCGCGCCGGCAGAGCCTATGGCACACGGCGATCACAGGGAAGCCAAAACCGTTGAAGATCTTGATGAGACAGGCATCCTGGAAATGATCCGATCCCTGTGCGAGGGTGTGGATCTTGCCGGGTTCGAGTTAAAAGGCACGCCCGATTTCACCGCGGGATGCGTCATGGCCCCTGTTGCGGATGAGCAGCAACTTGCCGGAGAAGTTGAAAATCTGCGCGCCCGGGTGGAAGCCGGGGCCCAGTACATTATAACCCCGCCGGTTTTTGATCTTTCCGAATACACGAAGATAGCAGGTGCATTAAAACCTCTTGGAGTGCCTGTCATAGCCACCGTGTTTCTGTTAAAAAACGTGGGCATGGCCCGTTATATGTCAATTCATGAGCCCGGCTGCAAGATCTCGGAGGATTTGATACGTCGCATCAGAAAGGCTCCTGACAGGGAAGCTGAATGTATCAGAATAGCGGGGGAGGCAGTTTCGGAATTAAGAGGAGTGGTCCAGGGGGTCAAGATCACAACCCTGGGCTGGGAGCACAAGTTGCCGAATATCCTGGAAAGCGCCGGTTTTTAGGCGGCATGACAACTTATATAATAAATGGGGGAACCCATGAAAGAATACAACGATATCGAATCAGAGAAAAGCGGCGATAAGTGCGTACTTGTGATAGGCGGGGGCATGGGCGGCATAAGGGCGGCCCTTGATCTGGCTGAGTCGGAGAGGGAGGTGGTGTTAATAGATAAATCTTATTCAATCGGCGGTTTAATGACCAGCCTGGATCGCACCTTTCCCACCAACAATTGTGATCTCTGTACGATTTCCCCGCATCTTTCCGAAAGCGGAAGGCAGCTCAGGATCGACCTTAAGCCCATGACAACTGTTGAAAAGGTCGATGGTGAAGAAGGCGACTTTCGGGTAACCCTTAAAACCATGCCTCGGTATATAGACGTGGACAAGTGCACCGCATGCGGAGAATGCGCCGAGAAATTTCCGGAATGGATCCGTTTTACCCCGGGCCTTGATCCCCGGGCTCCGACCTGTATGCGTTATCCTCAGGCCACTCCTTATGCGTTTTCCGTTGACGCAGAAAAAGTTACGGACTTCAAGGCCCTGGAAAAGATCTGCAGGGCGGGTGCAATCGTTCCGGATGACACGGAGAAAACAGAGACCATCCCGGTTGCCTCCATAGTCCTGGCAACAGGAGCAGAGCTCTTTGACCCCTCGGTACTGGATAACTTCGGCGGCGGGCAATATGCAAACGTGGTCACTGGACTGGAATACGAGCGCATAATGTCAGCCTCCGGCCCAACGCACGGGCAGCTTGAAAGACCTTCTGACAAAAAGCGCCCCGCACGGGTTGCATGGATCCAATGCGTCGGCTCAAGGGGTATTAATCGCGGAGATGTACCTTACTGTTCCGGGGTGTGCTGCATGTATGCCCTTAAAGAGGCCATGGTTACAAGGGAGCGGTTTGCCGAAGATATTGAGACCTCGATTTTCTATATGGACATGAGGACTTACGGCAAAGACTATGAGCTTTATTTAAACCGTGCAGTTGACGAATACGGGGTAAGGCTCATAAGGTGCCGCCCCCATTCCGTGATAGAGGACCCGGAAACCAAAAACCTTTCCATAACATATGCAACAGATGAGGATGCCTGCGGTAAAACAGAAGAATTCGACATGGTGGTGCTTTCCACGGGTTTCCGCATAAGCGGGGAAACCTTTGACCTGGCAGACCGACTGGGTATTGATTTAAATGAATACGGATTTGCCAGCACCGGCAGTTTCGAATCAGTTGAGTCTTCCCGTGCCGGAATTTATGTCTGCGGGGTTTGCGAAAGCCCCAAGGATATACCCGAGACAATGATCCAGGCCAGTGCGGCTGCTTCTGTTGCCGGCACAAAGGCCTCTGCAGTCGAAGCGGATTCCCAGGAGGACACATTTCCCCCGGAGCGAGATGTTTCGGACCAGCCGCCCAGGATCGGGGTTTTTGTATGTGAGTGCGGGGCCAATATAGGCGGAGTGATCGATGTGGATGCGCTGGTGGAAAAAGCGCATGATATTTCCGGCGTGGTTCTTGTCGAATCTGTCGGTTACGGCTGCAGCAGCGAGTCAATAGCCAGGATGGAAAAGATCATAACCGAAAAGGGTTTAAACCGGGTGGTTATAGGGGGGTGCTCCCCACGAACGCATGAAACAAAATTTCAGGACATGATGCGCCGCTGCGGATTAAACAGGTATCTGGTTGAGATCGTAAACATCCGGGATCAGGACACCTGGCCGCATATGGATAGGCCGGCAGATGCTCAGAAAAAGGCTTTCAGGCTGATGGAAATGGGGGTTGCAGGTGCTGTGAAAGCCCATCCTTTGTCGGAAAACATACTGCCAATAAATCAGAACGTTCTGGTTGTCGGCGGCGGGGTTGCCGGTATGAACTCGGCCCTGCTTCTTGCAGACCAGGGATTCAGGGTATACCTGGTGGAGCGGGAAGCCGAACTCGGAGGCCTTGCGAAAAACGTGCGGACCACCCTGGAAGGCGGCGATGTGGGAAGTTATATCAGCGATCTTGCAGATAAGGTTAGCACCAATGACCGCATCCAGGTTATGACGCGTACCATCATTGTTGATCACAAGGGTATGCCGGGCCGATATACTACGGGCGTGCAGACCGGACCTGGCATGCATTACATGCAGATCGAGCACGGGGTTGGAATCCTTGCCACAGGCGCTCTTGCCAACAGACCGAAACAGTATCTTCTGGGTGAACATGAAATGGTTATGACCCAGATGGATTTGGATGCAAAGATTGCAGATGATCCGGAATCGATAAGGGTCATGAACCAGTTGGTAATGATTCAGTGCGTCGGCTCAAGGGACCCCGGTAACCCGAACTGCTCGCGCATATGCTGTCAGAGCGCGCTTAAAAACGCCCTGCGCATGAAGAATTTAAACCCTGAAATTGAGATTTACATCATTTACCGGGACATCCGCACGTATGGTTTATACGAGGACTATTACAGGGAAGCCAGGAAACGGGGGATTAAGTTCATCCGCTATGAGCCTGAGCGCAGGCCCGAAGTCCGTTCAGCGGGAAAAGGATTGGAGGTGGAGGTTTATGATGAAATCCTGGGATGCGGTCTTGAAATTCCTGCAGATGCGGTAGTCCTGAGCACCGGATTTGCGGCAGATGATGAAACCACAGAGGACTTGGCCATGATGTTTCATCTGACCCGCTCCGAAGACGGTTATTTCCTGGAGGATCACGTCAAGCTCAGCCCCTCGGATATGTCAGTGCGCGGCTTTTTTGTGGCTGGCACGGTGCACAGTCCCAAGTCAATAAGGGAAAGCATAGCCCAGGCCCAGGCGGCTGCCGGCCGCGCGCGTTCTTTGCTGGCAAGACATTATCTTAGCCTGGGCGCAGCGGTCGCAAAAGTTGACAGGGATAAATGCACTGCATGTCTTATATGTGTAAGGGTATGCCCTTTTAATGTTCCGTTTATAAATGCCGAGGGTTATTCGGAGATAGATCCGACCCTGTGCCATGGATGCGGAACTTGCGCGGCCGATTGCCCGGCCAGGGCCATACAGCTTCTGCAGTACGAAGACGATCAGATACTGGCCAGACTCGATGGCCTTTTTGAGAGGATGAACTGATTATGACAAATAATTCGTTTGAACCTGAAATTGTAGCTTTTTGCTGTCACTACTGTGCATATACCGCCGCAGATATGGCGGGCAGCCAGAGGATTTCATATCCGCCGAATGTAAAGATAATCCGGGTGCCGTGCACCGGGAAGGTGGATGCCATTCATATCATGAAGGCGCTGCAGAAGGGTGCTGACGGTGTTTACGTGGCTGGTTGTCTTGAGGGCGACTGTCATTTCAAAAACGGCAATATTCGTGCCGCACAACGCGTCCGGCGGGTGCAGGCCCTTCTCGAAGAAATAGGAATAGACAGCCGCCGGGTTGAGATGTTTGCCATGTCTGCCGGCATGGGAGAAGGGTTTGCAAAAACAGCCCGGGATTTTACGGAAAGGATACGAGAGCTGGGCCCCGGTCCGGTCAAGGCTGCGGAAAGGGACTTCGGCCGGCGTGCGGCGGGGTAATAATTGAAATAAAACCTGGAGATAAAAAATGATTACGGCTGTACGAAAACCCATGGAAGAGATTGTCGCTTATGTGTCGCCGTATGACCGAATTCTTCTTGTCGGCTGCAACGAATGCGTAAGCGTGTGTTCAGCAGGCGGAAGAAAAGAGGTGGCGCTTTTGGCCTCTGCTTTGCAAATGCATTTTTTAAAGCAGGGGAAGAACCTGGAAATAAGGGAGATAACCCTGGAGCGCCAGTGCGACCCGGAATACGTCGAGGAACTGGTAAATTATGTGGACGGGGCTGATGCCATTGTTTCCATGGCCTGCGGCTGCGGCGTGCAGACGATTGCGGCCCGCTACAGGGAAAAGCCGGTTTTCCCGGCTGTTAACACAACGTTTATGGGAGCATCCGAGCGGCAGGGCGTGTGGTCGGAACGCTGTCAGGGATGCGGGGACTGTTTGCTCGGTGTTACGGGGGGCATCTGTCCCATAGCCAGGTGTTCAAAACGACTGATGAACGGTCCATGCGGGGGATCTGCAAACGGTAAGTGCGAAATTGATTCAAATATAGATTGTGCATGGCAGTTGATCTGGGACAGGTTAAAAGCCCTGGGCCTTGAGAATCGTATTGAGGAAATTATGGAAGCCAAAGACTGGAGAACCAGCCGGGATGGAGGCCCGCGTAAAATTGTAAGAGAGGATCTGGCGTCATGAAAACCGAAAGCAGACTGGAGAAGGTGCTGGCCTCGGGCGCGATGGCAGTTACCTCGGAGAGCGGTCCGCCCCGGGGTGCGCGGCCGGAAAAAATCAGGGAAAAAGCCGAATTGTTGCGCAACTGCGTTGATGCCATCAATGTCACTGATAACCAGACGGCCATGGTACGGATGTCGAGTTGGGCTGCATGTATTATCATAAAGCAGATGGGGCTTGATCCGATTCTGCAGATGGTGACCCGGGACAGAAACCGGCTGGCAATGCAGGCAGACATTATAGGTGCATATTCCCATGGTATCAATACAATGCTTTGTATTTCCGGTGATCATCCCCATTTTGGCGATCACCCCATGGCTTCAAATGTTTATGATCTCGATTCCGTCCAACTGGTTCAGGCTGTGGCAAAGATGCGCGATGAAGGAAAATTCCAGGGCGGAAAAGACATTGACAATCCACCGAAAATGTTTGTGGGCGCGGCTGCAAATCCGTTTGCAGACCCTTTTGAACTGCGCGTACTGCGGCTTGCAAAAAAAGTGCGTGCTGGTGCCGATTTTATACAGACCCAGTGCATCTATAATCTGGACAAGTTCGAGGAATGGATGAAAGGAGTCCGGGACAGGGGACTGCACCAGAAGGTTCATATCCTTGCGGGAATAACCCCCATGAAATCCGCGGGCATGGCAAGATACATGAGAAATCGCGTCCCCGGCATGGATGTCCCGAATGAGGTGGTAAAACGAATGGAATCCGTGCCAAAGGAAAAGCAGCCTGAAGAGGGAATAAAGCTCGCAGTGGAATCAATGCAGCGGTTAAAGGAGATCGAGGGCGTTGCCGGGTTTCACATCATGGCCATTGAATGGGAGGAAAAAGTCCCTGAGATCGTCGAGAAAGCGGGCCTGATGCCCCGGCCGGAAGTATAGCACATGCATATTAAATCACAAAGGAAGTACAGCAAAAACAATAAGGAAAACAAGGAGCCGCGCACATGAGCGACAAAAAGTTTGTATTGGTAGTAGATGATGATCCGGATTTGGTGGAGGCTGTCTGTATGAAGCTTGAATCCAGAGATTACCGGGTTGAAAGGGCATATGACGGTGAAGAGGCCATAGAAAAGATAAGGACGGAAAAACCCGACCTTGTTATTCTCGATGTCATGATGCCTCGGAAAAACGGATGGGTGGCCTGCGACGAGATTAAAAACGATGACGCCTTAAAAGACATAAGCGTTGTAATGCTTACGGCAGTGGGCGAGGCCGTGCCGTCCACGAGCTATACCCATCATGACGGAAAAACAACGCTGGCCGATGACTATATCCCGAAGCCCATTGACATGGACAAGTTGATGGAAATCGTGGATGATCATATGGGGGGCTGATGCCCCCCTCAAAGGCTAAGGCATCCATCCGGATGAGCGGACTGCGGGTAAGCGGCCGGCTCTTCCGGATTGAACAGGTATTTGACGAGGAACCGGACCCGCGGCGGGTTCCCCTTTACCGGAAGTTTGCCGCGGACCGGGTCAATATTTCATTTTTATATGCAGACGTTCTTGAGCCCGCGAAACGGATATGCTGTCTGGTTGAGCGGGAAATAGTGAGCCGGTTCGGCGATGTCCCGGTCCGAAACTTCAAGTTGCCGGCACATCCGCAAGGACCTGAGGCAGCATTGGTTTCCGTGTTCCCCCACAGTTTTGATCCGGCGGCGGTGGGTGCAGCCCTTGGGGCATTTGGCATGGAGGATCTTGCCTGGCACTATATGGCAACTTCTGGCTCCATGGTGTCGTTTGTTATCGATTACGAAAGACGCGAAAATGCAGTCGCCGCTCTTGAAAACCATATTGATTTTCCCGAAGCCCATGGACCGCTTTGCCCCGGCATGGAGTATGACCCCATAGCCAGATCTCTTAAGATTGCTCCGGAAACTGTTGCAAGATATGTGGAACCAAAGATCAGGACCTACGGTATTAATGTACAGACAGGCCTGAAGCTCTTCAGCCTGCAGATGCAGGCGGATGCCTTCGAGCAGTGGAGCAGAGTTGCGTCGGAAAGGGGGTTCAGGTTTTGGTTTGCTTCTGCTTTTAACACTTCGGACATAGACGGCATTGCCCTGGAAATGCTTCTGAAGCCGCCGGATATAGAGAGAGGCGAAGCAGATATTGAATCGCTCGTTGTAAACGATTGGGCAGGCAGTACAGAATTCAGGGAAAAAGCCGAAATGGTCAGTTTCCACGGCCCCCATTTCGGAGACCGCTATGGAATTGCAGACAAGGCCATAGGCTCGCTTAAAAGCGCGGGCGTATCTGTATGGCTTGCCGGATGCGTGGGGGCAACAGTTACGGCCGTGATACCGCCGGATACGTCGGACAAAGCAGTAAAAGCACTTTCGGAGGCTTTTGAAATTCCATGACTGAGCAAAACGGAAAACAGCCATCCGTCATGAAGGAAACCGTTGACAGTGAGGAATTAAACTGGCGTTTTCGCGTGTTTGATTCGCTTTCCTATCCGACGCTGATCATTAAGCCGGATTATACGTTGGTGAGCGCAAACCGCAGATTTTATGAGGCTTTCGGTTTTCGGGCAGAAGATATCAAGGGCAAAAAATGTCATCATTTTTTCTACGGAGCCGATAACCCGTGCAACACTGCGAACTGTCCGCTTGTACAGGTTCTGCAGACAAAGCAGGGCTATACCCTTCCCTGGAGGCAGAAGGAGAGGTGGGAGGACCGGGTGTTTTCCCCGATTCTCGATGAGAACGGAGAAGTTGCCTATGTCATTGAAAGCATTCGGGATGTCACAAGGGTCAAGCAACTTGAAAGCGAGCTTTCGGGGATCAAGGAGCTTATTAGTAATGTTGTGCATAGTTCGGCGAGCGCAATTGTTGCGGCAGACAGAAAAGGCAACATCCAGTTGATGAACCCGGCTGCAAGGGAATTGTTTAAGGTCGGGGAAAACGAGCATTTCCGGATTCAGCGCGCAGAACAGCTTTATCCCCCGGGCAAGGCCAAGGAAATTATGAAGATGCTCCGGGATGAAAACATGGGAGGAAAGGGGAAGCTTTCAGGTGTCCGCACTACGATAGTAGCCGCTGACGGTGAGGAGATACCCGTGGAATTAAGCGCGGCAATCGTTTATGACGAGGATGACAAAGAATCGGCCACCATGGCGATTTACAATGATTTGAGAAAAAAACTCGAGATCGAAAAGCAACTCAAGGAAGCCCAGAAGCAGCTTGCCCAGTCGGAAAAAATGGCATCCCTCGGCCAGCTTGCCGCTGGGGTTGCCCATGAAATAAACAATCCCCTGACCGGGATCCTCATGTATGCAGGCATGATACTTGAGCACCTGGACAAAGACAGCCCTCTGCGGAATGATATAGAGTTCATCATAGAGGATGCAAACAGGTGCAGGGAGATCGTAAAAAGCCTGCTGGCCTACAGCCGCCGCACTGACTCCAAAAGAAGCATCATACATATAAATGAACTTGTGGAGCAGAGCTTCAAGCTTACAAGGGACCAGAAAATTTTCCGCAATATTCGTATTGAAAAGCGATTCTCCGACGAGATGATGCTGGTCAATGTGGATACCAACAAACTTAGCCAGGTAATTATAAATCTGGTTATAAATGCAGCAGACGCCATGGAGGGCCGGGGTACCCTTACCGTGACCACATACAGGAACAAAGCAGACCAGAAGATTTTTCTTGAAATTTCCGATACCGGATGCGGCATCTACGATGAAAATATTTCAAAAATCTTTGATCCGTTTTTCTCCACAAAGCCCAAGGGCAAAAGCACGGGCCTCGGTTTGAGTATAGCCTACGGTATTATAGAGGAGCACGGCGGGCATATATCGGTAAAGGATACAGGCCCGGAGGGAACTACTTTCCTGGTGGAACTGCCGCAGTATATACCGGCCGAGGAGTAAGGGGAGAAGATGAGCAAAGAAAAAGAATATACTGCTGATAAACCGATGGATTCCTCCGCGGGCAAAAGCGATTACTCTGTCAAAGACAGTATGGGGGAAATGTCCTTTCAGCCCAGGGCCCTTGTGATAGACGATGAGGAACGTATAAGGCAAGCCTGCAGCAGGATGCTCACTGAAGACGGTTTCGAGGTCGCCTGCGCACAAAACGGAGAAGATGGCCTGGGGATGATAGAAGAGGTGCATTATGACATTGTTCTTCTGGATCTTATGATGCCCGGGCTTTCAGGCTTTGACGTGCTTTCCCGTGTCAAGTCCCTTCATCCGGATACCGTTGTTATAGTCATTACCGGGTATGCCACGGTGGAGCATTCCATTGAGGCGATGAAGAAAGGAGCTTTTGACTTTCTTACAAAGCCCTTTTCCCCCCGGGACTTAAGGCTCGTGGTGAGCAAGGCGATTGAATTTATCCGTACTCTCCAGGATATCGCCACGGAAAAGTCCAGGATGAGAATGCTGATAAACCTGCTTACAGACGGGGTTTTAGCTACTGACAACCGTAAGAACGTTGCCCTGGCAAATCCTGCATTTCTGAAAATGGTTCGGTGCAGCAAAACAGATGTTCAGGGCCGCCAAATAGATGAAATTCTGGAAATCCCAAGGCTCCTTGAGATGATCGATGAGGCAATGGCGCAGTCTGCGGACAATTTTGCCGAGATAGCCGATGAAATTGTTCTAGGCGAAAAAGACGGCGCAGATGAGACCATTCTCGGAGCCCGGTGCATCCCTTTCCGGGATCGTCTTGGCAGAAAGCTAGGAACCGTGACAGTGTTGAACGATATAACGACTTTAAAAAAGCTCGACCAGGTAAAGTCGGATTTTGTGTCAATGGTCGCCCACGAAATAAAAGGGCCTCTTAATTCAGTTCTTATGCTCATTGACAATGTAAAGTCCGGGCTGGCGGGGGATTTAACGGAAAAACAGGAAGAGATTCTTGGCCGTATCTCGGAGCGGATAAGGTCTCTGACAAATCTTTCTTCTGATTTGCTGGATCTTGCCAAGATCGAATCAGGCCTTATAAACCAGGAAAGAGAGCACCTGGATTTGCGGGAACTGGCTGCTGAACAAACAGAGCTTCACATGGAAAAGGCTGCCGGTGAATCGATTACACTGGATTTTGCCGAATATAGTGGCAGTGTAGAAGTGATGGGCAACCGTACAAATCTGGGCGAGGTGATTTCAAATCTTGTTGCAAATGCCATCCGATACACTCCCGAAGGCGGGAAGGTGAGTGTTTCAGTGGGTGAAGACGGCGGTTATGCGGTCCTTGAAGTAGCGGATACGGGATTCGGCATCCCGCCGGATGAGCAGGAACGGATTTTTCAAAGGTTTTACCGGGTAAAAAATGAGAAGACTCGATACATCAGTGGTACCGGGCTTGGGCTTGCCATTGTAAAAAGCATTGTTGAAGCACATGCAGGCCTTATACGCCTGGAAAGTCAGCCCGGCGAGGGCACTGTTTTCAGGGTATATCTGCCGAAGGCAGCCGGGGCTTCTTAAAAGTCGGAAAGTAAGTTTATAAAATCCAACATCGGAGGGAACGCTATGTTTAAAATCGTCAGGCGCGAATCCATGGCCGGCGATACGGTCATTTTAAACGAAATCGAGGCGCCGAAGATTGCAGCAAAGGCAAAGCCGGGTCAGTTCGTGATATTAAAGGCCAATGAGACAGGCGAGCGGATTCCGCTTACCATCTCTGATCTTGATGCCGAGAAGGGAACTATTACGGTGATTTACATGGTTGTGGGCAAGTCCACCGCGCTTTTTAAGACCCTGGCGGTTGGAGATACTTATCAGGATGTCATCGGGCCCTTGGGCAGGCCTACGGATATAGAAAAGGTGGGCAGAGTTGTATGCGTGGGCGGCGGGACCGGTATTGCCGTGCTGTTTCCTATCACCAGGGGGTTTAAGGATGCCGGAAACGAAGTTGTCAGCATCATCGGGGCCAGAAACAAGGATCTTTTGTTTCTTGAGGATAAAATGCGCTCTGTCTCCGATGAGCTCCATGTATGTACGGATGACGGTTCCTATGGGCGCAAGGGTTTTGTTACCGAAGCCTTAAAGGAGGTCCTGGAGAAAAAACAAGCTGATCTGGCGGTGGCAATCGGACCTGTGCCCATGATGAAGTTCGTATCGAAGATGACATACGAATATAACGTTAAAACACTTGTAAGCCTGAATCCGATAATGATCGACGGAACCGGAATGTGCGGAGGATGCAGGGTTTCCGTGGGAGATGAGACCAAGTTTGCCTGTGTTGACGGTCCTGAGTTTGACGGGCACAAGGTGGATTATGACAATCTTATGAAGCGACTGCGTGCTTATGAACAGCAGGAAAAGCAGGCTTACGAAGATTTCTGTAAATCAAAGGGCGTGTAGTAACAGGGATTAGCCACTTGTGGAGCAAGTATGGAGGATAAAATGACTGAAAAACAAACAAAAAAGAAAAAAACCCCTCGCCAGCCCATGTCTGAACAGTCTCCAGAAGTGCGTAGGCGCAATTTTGATGAAGTGCCGCTGGGCTACAGTCAGGAAACTGCCATGGCAGAGGCCCAGCGCTGTCTTCAATGCAAAAAGCCCTCCTGCGTAACAGGATGCCCGGTTCAGGTGGATATACCGAGTTTTGTCAAACAGGTGGCAGAGGGCGATTTCTCCGGAGCAATGCAGACCATATGGGGCAGAAACAGCCTGCCAGCAATTTGTGGCCGGGTATGCCCCCAGGAGATCCAGTGTGAAGGAGAATGCATCCTGGGTAAAAAGGATGAACCTCTCGCCATAGGCAATCTGGAGCGGTTTGCCGCAGATTATGCAAGGGAGCAGGAAATCGGGGAATTGCCTGAGAAGGCCGATCCGACAGGCAAAAAGGTGGCTATTGTGGGTTCCGGTCCTTCCGGGCTTACGGTCGCAGGAGATCTTCTGCTAAAGGGGCATGATGTCACCCTGCTGGAAGCCTTTCATAAGACCGGAGGAGTACTGGTTTACGGGATTCCGGAATTCAGGCTTCCGAAGGATATTGTCGCTTCGGAAGTATCAGCCCTTGAGAAAATGGGCTTGCGCATAGAGGTAAACAGGGTGGTGGGCCGTACAGTCAGCCTGGATGAGCTGTTTGAGGAAGGCTATGATGCTATCTATATCGGAGTCGGGGCAGGGCTTCCCAGGTTCTTGAATATACCAGGGGAGAATCTCATAGGTATTTTCTCGGCAAATGAGTACCTCACAAGAGCCAATCTCATGAAGGCTTATCTTTTTCCGAAATATGACACCCCCATTGTAAAGGGGAAGAATGTAGCTGTTATCGGTGCCGGCAACGTTGCCATGGATTCAGCCCGCACGGCTATGCGGCTGGGGGCAGAGCGCGTGCGAATCGTCTACCGCCGTTCCAGGGAAGAAATGCCCGCCAGAAAGGCTGAAATTCATCATGCAGAGGAAGAAGGCATAGAATTTCATCTTCTGACGAATCCGCTCCGCTTTATAGGAGATGAAAACGGCCGGGTGACCCAAATGGAGTGCCAGCAGATGGAACTTGGCGAACCCGATGAATCCGGCCGCAGGCGACCGGTTCCCATAGAGGGATCGGAATTTATCATGGACTGCGACCTGGCGGTGGTAGCAGTGGGCGCGGGCGCAAATCCTCTGCTTACGGCATCAGATCCGGAAATTAAATTAAATTCCAGGGGCTATATCGCGGCTGATCCAAAAACCGGCAAAACAACCAAAAAAGGGGTGTGGGCCGGAGGCGATATAGTAACAGGACAGGCCACTGTTATTCTTGCCATGGGAGCAGGACGGACAGCCGCTGACTCAATACATGACTACCTGTCCATAGGCTGGTAGGAATCGGGAAGCCCGGGGAATTTTGCTTTCAATTTTCCCCGGGCACGAATCCGGATTTTTCAGTTTGCCATGGAGGCCTCGATCATGGACATGATCTGGCCTTCTCCGAATCCCTTCAGTTCAATGGCGCCTGAACGGCAGGATGCCACGCATAATCCGCAGCCCTTGCAAAGTGCGGGCTCTATTTCAGCCTTACCTGTTTTTTCGTTGAAACGGGGGGCCGAATATGGGCATATGGATACGCAAACCCCGCAGCTTGCGCACAGTGAAGAATTTACCTGGGCCACGGTGCCGCTTACCGGAATGGATTTCGCCGAAAGAAGTGTTACGGCCCTGGCTGCAGCAGCCTGGGCCTGGGCGATTGATTCATCCAGGGGTTTGGGCGCATGTGCCAGGCCGCACAAAAAGACTCCGTCTGTTGCGAAATCCACCGGTCTCAGTTTCAAGTGGGCTTCCACGTAAAAGCCGTCGTCATTCCGGGTAACCTTGAAGAATCTTGCCAGCGGATCATCCTTTTCGCGCACTATTGCAGAGGCAAGCACCACCAGATCCGGCTTAATCGTCATGTGCCGCTTTAATACGAAATCCGTGAAACCGAGTTTAAGATCGCCGTTTTCTTTGCTTACCTCCAGGCCCTTGTCAAAGTCATACTTGATAAATTTTATCCCTTCAGCCCTTGCCTGCCGGTACAGATCCTCCCTTAGGCCGTATGGGCGCATGTCTCTGTAGATTACAAATACGTCGGTTTCAGGCTTAAGCCTTTTGAATTCGAGTGCGCTTTTTATTGATTGGGTGCAGCATAGCTTGGAGCAATAGGGCCTTTCGGGTATTCTTGAGCCCACGCATTGTATGAATACAACTGAGTTGACCTTTTTTAAGGACTCATCCTTTTCGGTAAAACGCTTTTGAAGCTCGAGCCCCGTGACAACGCGACTGTCATCGCCGTAAAGGTACTGTCCTTCGGGCTTGTATTCAGAGGCCCCTGATGCTATGACCGCAACCCCATGTTCAAGGACTATTTCCTGTTCTTTGTTTTCAATGGTGGTTTTAAAATCACCCACAAAACCGTCCACGTTTTTTATTTTAGAATTAAGATGGACGGTGATATTTTGGGTGTTTTCAATTTTCTCAGCCATTTGGGAGATAAATTTCTGTACATCTTCTCCCCTCCAGGTTTTATCCACGAACCTGGCATTTCCGCCCAGAGCGCCTTCCCGCTCCACAAGCTCGACTTCATAGCCCTGCTGCGCGAGATTTTCCGCCGCGGTCATTCCTGCTACACCGCCTCCGATAACCATTGCCCTCTGGTTGATTTGAAGTACCGGCTCTTTTAAAGGCTCGATTCCGGCGGCTTTTGAAACCGACATCTTTATAAGGTCCCTGGCTTTTTCAGTGGCTTTTTCCGGGTTGTTTTTATGAACCCAGGAGCACTGGTTTCTAATGTTGACCATCTCAAACAGATATTTGTTTATCCCGGCATTCTGAAGAGTTTCCTGGAAAAGAGGTTCATGGGTCTTTGGAGTGCACGCGGCCACCACAATACGGTTTAAGTCTTGCTCCTGGATAACCTTTGCCATTTTGTCCTGAGTATCCTGGGCGCAGCTAAACATGTTCTGCTCTGCATAGGCAACAAAGGGAAGGTCCTTTACAAATTCAACCACCTCGGGAACGTTTACTACTCCGGCGATGTTGGTGCCGCAGCAGCAGACAAATACGCCTATGCGGGGCGGGTCTCCTGCTACATTTTTTTCTTCGGGCATTTGTTTTGTTTTTGTCCGGCTCCATCTTGCCTCAGAAAGCCTGGAGCCGACCACGCCCGCGGCGGCGCTGGAATCGATTACAGAGGAAGGGATGTCCTTGGGCGCCTGGAAGGCCCCGCATACATAAATTCCCGGCACCGAAGATGTCACCGGTGCAAAACTGCTGGTATCTGCAAAGCTGTAATGATTCAGGTCAATGCCCAGGTTTCTTCCAAGTTCCGCGCTTTTCCGGGTAACGCCCAAACCCGCGGAGAGCACCACGATGTCGAATTCTTCCTGGCATCTTCTGCCGGATTCATCAATGTATCTGATAAGATGCCTTCCTGTTTCTTCGACCGGCGGTATGCCCGTAACTTTGCTTTTGATGAACCGGACCCCCATTTCATCCTTTGCCCGGTTGTAGTATTTTTCAAAGTCTTTTCCGTTGGTGCGAATATCGATGTAGAATATAGCCGTATCCAGACCGGATTTGCTGTGTTCCTTTGCCAGCATGGCTTCTTTTACTGCGTAAGTGCAGCATACAGCAGAGCAGTATCCCCTGGCTCCTATGTGTTCGTCCCTTGAGCCTATGCATTGGAGCCATGCGATTTTTTCCGGCTCCTTTTTATCCGAAGGCCTTACCAGGTGTCCCCCGTAAGGACCCGAGGCGGAAAGTATCCTTTCAAATTCCAGGCTGGTGACAATATTGGGATACTTGTTGTAGCCGAAGGTGTCGTGTGCTGAAGGATCATAGGTTTCGCTTCCCTGGGAGAGCACTACTGCACCCACCTTAAGGGATATTTCTTTTTTTTCATCCTCGTAGTTTATTGCGCCTGTCGGGCACTTTTTTTCGCATATCCCGCATTTGCCCTTGGTGAGCTTTATGCAGTGCTCCGGGTCTATGGCATATTTAAGCGGCACCGCCTGGGCGTATTGCACATAAATTGCTTTCCGATTGGAAAGGCCGCCGTCGTATTCGCTGGGAACTTTTTTCGGACATTTCTCAGCGCACAGACCGCAGGCTATGCACTTGTCCATATCCACGTATCTGGGATGCTGGGTTATGCTGACCTCGAAGTCACCCTCTTCACCGGATATACCGTTTACCTCGGAGAGGGTCAGGAGTTCTATGTTTATGTGCCGGCCGACCTCGACCAGTTTGGGCGAGATAATTCACATGGCACAGTCATTGGTCGGAAACGTTTTGTCCAGCCGGGACATCATTCCGCCGATGGAACTTGACCTTTCCACAAGGTAGACGTAGTAGCCGGAATCCGCGAGGTCCAGCGATGCCTGCATCCCGGTGATGCCTCCCCCCACAACAAGCACAGCGCCATTGCTTTCTCGTGGCATTATCTACTCCTTGCTTAAATAGGATTTTATCTTGGTTATATCGAGCCTGTTTGATTCCAGTCCGAGTGCTTCGGGATCAATATTCATTGAAAGTCCCAGAAGCTGGGGAAAAACAAGAGAAGCCAACCGCTTTCCCCCGGGATTTTCGGATGCAATCATATCCTGGCCGGCATCGAACTGAATCTGACAATAGGGGCATGATGTGCAGAAAAAGCTGGCTTTCGCCTTTACGGCCTCCTCTACTTTACCGGCCAAAAGATCCGCCGAGAGCTTGTCGTTTATTCCCATAAGAGGGGCTCCGCAGCAGTCCAGTTTGTTCGTCCAGTCAACGCTTGCCGCACCCGTAGCGCCGACCAGCCTGTCAAAGATCGAAGGATTGACCGGATCGTCGAATTCCGTGACGCTGCTGGGCCTAAGTGCGTGACATCCGTACTGCACCGCCAGGTTAAGATCCTTGTAGGTTTGGTGCATATACTTTTTAATCTTTTCAATACCTATTTCATGATAAAGTACGGAAAGATAATGGCGGATACGGGCTTTGCCCTCGTAGGATAAATCCATTTCTTTTAACTTTTTCCTGATTTCATCCTGCAGTGATCCTTGCTCGGCCATGATATGTTCTGCATTTTTAAGAGCCCCGAAGCAGCAGTTGCAAAGGACCATCATGTCAAGGTCTGCCTGTTCGCAAAGCGCCAGGTTCTTTACGGAGGAGAGGAGAAACGACTTTTTGTCAACGTTTCTCATCGGGTATCCGCAGCAGTTAAACTGCCTTATATCAACCAGCTCGGTTCCCAGTTCCCTGAATACGGCCCGGGCTGCGGTCTCATACTGCGGGAGCCTGGCGGGTATCTGGCAGCCGATAAATAGACTGTAGCGCATCATGATTCTGTTAAACCTCCGGCCTGATAATCGTTTTCAACTTCTTCATCCATTTTTTCAACAGCCATGTATTTAAGTTCATAAAGGATATCCGTGACTTTTACTTTCTGAGGGCAATGCTCCTGGCACTGATAGCAGGTCAGGCAATCCCAGAGCATCCTGGCCCCCAGAGTTGTTTCAGTAAGCCCCAGTCCCAGGCAGCACATTATCTGGTGGGGCAGAAGCCCGAGTTCATTCTCCGGATTCTCATAGTTTTCAACAACCGGACATACTGTTGTGCAGTTCTGGCACCCGAAACAGTATGAAAAAGTTGTTTCAGAGATAAGGGAACTTTCTTTTTGTGTCCCTGAGACGTTGAGAGTTAAGCGGCGGCCCGCTGCAAGCAGAGGCTTGTATTTTTTATACACCGCGTTTTCAGCCTTTTCCAGCGGGGCGTAGTATGTTTGCGTCGGGATGCAACCGCGTCTGAGCCCCCTTGCAAATGAAAGCTGGGACAATATTAAAGGCTCGGCAGGACCCTGGCTGAGGATTTTTTCTCTTGCGTTAAACCAGAGTTCCCTGAGATTGATCCCCGATGGGCAGACAACCGTGCACCGGTTGCAGTTGGTGCAAAGATAAATTCCTTCCAGTATAGCCTCTGTTTCGGATTCATTGAGTTTTTTGCCTGCTGCCAGTGCTTTTAGCGGGGCTATTTTTTCCGAAGGCAGAACATAGTAGTTTCCTTTTGCCTCATAGCCCATCATTGCAGAGCAATAAAGACTGCAGGTGCAGCAGTGGGTGCATGCATCAAGCTCCATGACCTGGCGGGTGGCTATATTTTCAGGTTTTGATTTTTCCTCGTCCATTACCGCATTAGCCAGAAGGCTTGCTGGGGTTGTAAAGATATGAAGCATTTTGCTGAACGGCAGATATGCAAGACCGATAAAACAGGACAGGAAATGAATATACCAGAATACGGACACAAAGCCGGCCCGGTCCAGGGCCGTTGCAATGGGGCTTATTGTTTTCGCAACGGAAAAGCTTGCAAACGCAGATTTCGCAGGAGAATGGCAATAGGCGCAATAGCTTTCATGCAGCATTTCGCCTTGTTCAAGCATGTCTTTTTCAAACGGCCGGGTGACTTCTTCCGAGACCAGGCCGTTTTCGCTTGCCCAGTATGCTTCCAGAGCCAGGGCTTCTTCTCCCTGAATACCGGCGTAGTCATCCACCATGTTTGAAAATTCGGTTTGTGAGGTAATTTTAAGCCCTTCCAGTAAAAAGCCTGAAAGTATGATAACCGCGACTATGATAATTGCATATTTGTCCATGCCGGTGGTCACAAGACGCGGCACCTTAAGTATAAAACGCCTGATAATCGCAATAATAACGCCGGCCAGAACCATGACTCCGAACAGATCCCTAAGGAAGAAATAAGGGTTCAGGGTGGGTTCGTAGTCGCTGAAAAGGGAATCAGTGATGATCTGTCCCAGGGCATGCATCAAAAGAAGCAGGATAAATCCCCAGAAAATGAGCATATGCATGATCCATCTGGCCGTGCTTTCCCTGAGAATTTTTCTTTGCAGCAGTATGTCAAGGAAAAAGACCTCTATGAGCTTTATAATCTTCAGGCTCAAAATTGCCGAGACAATACCTTTTAGCGCAGAGAGAAGCCTTTTTGAGGTGGTGTAATGCCCGGATGTAAATCCTGTTTCCCGGTTAAGCCAGGTACCTGTTTTATATGCAAGCCCCAGAACAAATATTGTCAAAGAGGCATACAGTAAAACTGTGAAAATCATGTCGAATCCTCCGCGGTCGATCAGTATCCGGTTAATCAACATAATAAGCAAAAGTTATCGTTCAATCGTATATTTTTAGAGCATTTGCTCAAATAGATCAAGCAAAAATAAAGATCGTAAGCAAAACATTTATTATGCTCGCAGGAGCGCGCTTCGTCAAGCTTGACACCCACCTAGCTCAAATCCTGTAATATATTAATACAGAAAGATTGGCTTTTATTTTTATCCGGGGTGATAATGATTCATTGCTTTAACCGTTGCTTTACACGCCGCAGCCGCGAGTTTTTCACGGTAGTGACCGGGCGGCGGAGCAGAGTCAGGAAAGGAGGCTTTTATGATCGAAATAGCAGATCTTAAAAAGATTAACATGCTTAAATCTCTGGATGATAAAAAGCTTGAGCTGATGAGTGACACGGCTTCCCTGGAGAGCAGGCGCAAGGGAAGCTTCTTTTTTCATGACGGCAGCGAGGCAGACAGGATTTATGGATTGCTCTCGGGCCGCGTAGGTCTGGCGGTGGCCAAACACCCGGAACATCATACCTGGCTGGTGGAAATTGGCCCCTCCAACAGTTTCGGAATTTCAGCAGCCATATTTGTGCCTGGCGCAAAGTATATGTATTGCGCTAAGGCGCTTTCAGATGTAAAGGCATTGTCCTGGAAGGGCGACGAACTCAGGGATCTTTTTGAAGAGGATTTTGAATTGGGATATCGTATTATGTCGGAGATGGCAAGAATGGTAAAGGACCGCCTTACAGTGGTGAATATTCAATTCGTTGACATCTACAGCTGATAGCCGCCGTTAAACAGAGAGCATTCTCTTTACGGCCGCTAACGCCGGAATACGGATTTCTTCCGGGACACGCACCTCGCCTGAAAGAGTTTCCAGGCTTGCTTTAATATCAGGCGGGGTGATTTTTTTCATCTCTCCGCAATACATCTGTTCCGAGGCCGGGTAAAAGGTTTTTGCCGGATTGGCCTTTTCAAGGGCGTAAATCAGGCCGGTTTCGGTACCAACTATAAATTCGCCGGATTCTGATTGGCCTGCGTGCTTAAGCATGCCTGAAGTACTTGTCACGATATCGGCCATGGCTGTAATTTCAGGCCTGCATTCCGGGTGCGCCATAAATACGGCCCCCGGATGCTGCCTCTTTGCATTGCTTACCGTATCCGGGTCAAGCCTGTCGTGGTAGGGACAGAATCCGTTCCAGAAATGAATCTTTTTTTCTGTATGGCCCGCGGTATATGCCGCAAGGTTGCGGTCCGGGACCATCAGTACTTCGTCTCCATCCAGGCTTTGCACAACTTTTACCGAGTTCGCCGAGGTACAGCAGACAGTTGACATCGCCTTTACGGCGGCACTTGAGTTTACATAGGTTACAATTGGGATGCCGGGGGTGGAATTGATTTTTTTATCAAGCGCCTCCGGGGTGATCATGTCCGCCATGGGGCATCCCGCATCCGTGCGGGGCAGCAGTATGGTTTTTTCCGGACACAAAATGGAGGCGGTTTCAGCCATAAAATGCACTCCGCAGAAAACAATTATTTCCGCATCCGTGTCTGCGGCTTTTATGCTAAGTTCCAGAGAGTCGCCGCGCATATCTGCCATATTCTGGATTTCAGGGGGCTGGTAGTTATGTGCCAGGATCAGGGCTTTTTTCCGCCGCGCCAGTTCTCTGATTTTATCTGAAATGCCCCGGCCCATGGTCTACTCCCCCATTTTTAATACATCTGCGCCGGAAGGTATGGAAAATTTAAAAAAACCGTCTTCTGTCTCGGGTTCAAATTCCTGGTTTTCAAAAAATATGCGTGTAACATCGCCGTATATGTTTTCGCTTTCCACCTGCTTTATATCCATTGTGTCCCTGTTTATTTCAAGATAGACCGCGGCAAGTTCCTCCTGCTTTTCAAGGGGCACGAGTTCCAGTCTGCAGCGCTTCCCGGTGCAGTCGTCAAGGCTTACTTCGAATATTTCTTTTAATAGTTCAACCTCGGCTAAAAAGCTCGCACCCTTGCCGTCTCCGAAATAGTCGGCGGCATTGCCTACAACAACCTGTCTGTCCTCCGGCCGGTAAATCCACAGGTTTTCGCCGTCCGAGACTATCACGTGACTTTCAGGCTCCAGGTATTCCCAGCGCATTTTGCCCGGATGCTTGAACCAGGCTCTGCCAAAGGCTTCATCCGTTATGTCCATGGCCTCAAGGGTTGATTCCTGTCTGAAGTCCACAGAAAAGCTTTTGCCTGAATATCTCTCCTCAAGTCTTTGCAGGACCCGGTCTGCCGAAGGGGATTCATCCCCGCCGGCACCGTCAGCATCCTGCTGCCGGGCCAGGGGGTCATTTGTTCCAAGTACCAGCAATGCCGTGACAAGGAATAGCATAGTTATAATATGCCGCATATTTTGCTCCTTCTAAGTAACTTCGTTCAAGGTTCAAGGGCCAAGGGCCAAGGGCCAAGGTTCAAGGTTTAAAAAAATAAAAACAA
>JBKHFD010000001.1:0-84346 GCA_046540355.1 Desulfobacterales bacterium | reverse complement strand
CCCTGGCAGTCCATGAGGGCAGCCGGTTTTGTGGTGGCGTATTCACGGGCCAGTCTTTCTATGACATCTGCATCCACCCCGGATATTTGTGCTGCCCAGGCAGGGGTCTTATCCACTCCGTCATCTTTTCCAAGCACGTAATCTCTGAACACGTCGAATCCCGTGGTGTATTTGTCCAGAAATTCCCGGTCGTGCAGATTTTCTTTTATCATTACATTTGCCATTGCCGCCATTAAAGCGGTGTCAGTGCCCGGGTATAAGGGTATCCATTCGTGGGCAAGCGTGGCTGCGGTGTCATGGTAACGCGGATCAATCGATATTATTTTTGCACCGTTTTCTTTTGCCTGTATCAGGTGATACATGGTGTTTGTCCCGGAAATCATCCTGGCGGGATCCCAGCCCCAGAGAATGATCAGCCTGGAATTCATCATGTCTTCTCTGCTGTTGCCCACCATCACCGAGCCGTACTGGGTAAGAGATGCCCAGACCGCGCCTTCCGAGGATATGTTGCCGTAATGGCCGACGTATCCGCCGTACTGGTTAAGGAGCCTGGATGCGGCAAGAGGTCCATGATGCAGGCTTGCAAGATATGATCCCCCTGCTGCAAGGAGAATGGCGCCGTTTCCATAAGTTTCCTTTATGCGGTTTAATTGGCTTGTAAAAATCTCGTATGCTTCATCCCAGGAAATGCGTTCAAATTTGCCTTCTCCGCGCTGGCCGACTCGTTTCCGGGGATAAAGAAGTCTTTCCGGGTTGTGCACATACTGTTTGTAAGCCCTGCAGCGGAGGCAGGTTCTTAGCTGATTGGGTTCAGGGGCATCATCGCCTTCCACCCTGAGGATACGGTTGTCTTTTACGTGCAGTTTGAGCGGGCAGCGGCCACCGCAGTCAAATGTCGAGGTGGTGCGGACAATGCGCACGTTGTTGTCATCTCCTGATGTTTGCTTATTCATGGGCGGATCCTCCCGGATTTTCCACGGAGTCATATTTGTAAACTTTTTTTGATTATAACATACACGGTTTCAAACTGCCAAATAAGTCATTTAAGTTTTTAAGGGACAGCAGTAACCAAAGCCGCCCCGGCGGCCCGCAGCCGAATGACCGGCAAGGCTCGGGTCTCCGGTTTTTTGTTTTTTGCTTGTTCGGATTATGTTATTTTTTTATAATATATTATAATCCTTTGATTCGGCAGGGGCAAAACTGCGCGGTTTTTTTCTTCACAGTTTGTTGTGATTAATTTAATTTTCTTTTTTTGCGGGGTGTTTTTTATGAAAGCTGCAGTGTTGAGAGGTCCTGAAATCATAAAAACTGAAACAGTTGATTATCCCGGGGTGCCGGATGACGGCATCGTGATCCGGGTAAAGGCATGCGGGGTCTGCGGCTCGGATTTGCACGTCTACAAGGAGGGCAGCCCGGAGGGAACCATATTCGGGCATGAATTCAGCGGAGATGTCGAAGAAGTCGGAAGGAACGTAAAAGGAATACAGGCAGGAGAGCGGGTCACAGCGGCCGGGTTCCTTCCCTGCGGCCGATGTTTCTGGTGCGGAGAGGGTAAATTCCACCGCTGTTCGGATCCGGCGCTTACGGGCTATCAGCTTCCAGGGGCCATGGCTGAATATGTTTCCGTTCCTGTTGCCATCCCGGGGCAGACCGTATTTAAACTTCCAGAGGAGCTTTCCTACGAAGACGGCGCTTCAGTGGAGCCGCTTTCCATCTCTCTTTTTTCCGTCAAACGCGGCCGGCCGAAGGAGGGCGATACGGCGGCTGTTCTGGGACTTGGGGTCATTGGAATTAACGCCGTCCAGGCTTTAAAGGCCATGGGAGCCTCGAGGGTCCTTGCAAGCGGACGAAGAGCCTCCAGGCTGGAGGCGGCGGAAAAATCCGGAGCAGACCTTGCTGTTGACGCGGCCAGGGAAGATGTCATGGCCGCCCTAATGGATGCCACTTCGGGTATGGGTGTTGATATGGTTGTCGAGTGTGCGGGTTCTCCCGCCACTTTCAGCCAGGCAACCGAAATGGTCAGGGGTGGAGGCAAGATTCTGCTGGTCGGGATTTTTGAGGAGCCCCTTAATTGGGATCCCATGGAGGTGATTCGTAAAAATATTACCCTGGTGGGGTGCCTGGGGGGAAATTTTCCCGGAGCCATAGAGCTTATCCGGTCCGGAAAGGCGGCCACCGGGCATCTGGTAACCCACAGGTTTTCTCTGGATGAGGCTGATGATGCCTTCAGGGCCCAGCTCCGGGACCAGAAAGCCATCAAAGTCATGATTGTTCCCTGAAAATTATACTGTACTTATAGGGGGATTTAGGTAATATTATATTATTTTTGTTTGTTTTTTTTCAATCCTGTTGATCCTTTATAAAGGAGGTCGACCATGACGGGCAAAGAGGGATTTAATATCAGGGAAGTGGAGAATCTGCTGACATCTTCGGAGCCCAGCGTGGCTCTTCTGCCGGTTTCAGCGATTCGCGAAGCAGATCATGCGTTTTTCTGGAGTGCTTTTTTTCTGGCCATTGCCACGTGCCTGTTCGGATGCGCTGCCGCTCTTTATGCCACTGCTTATTCACACACTCCCTTTATTATGATGATCCAGGCATTCGGGGCCATGTTTTTTATATTTTTTGCGGCCTTTGTTATAAGAGGGCTCCATATACGAAGAAAATCAAGGGCTCATGAAAGACGCAGGTTCCCGCGTGAAATAGTTTACCCCGAGGCGCTTGACGGAAGATATGCCGAGGGTGCAGGGTTTTCCAGGCTTCAGGAAAGTATCAGCAGGGAATTCGGAGACGGGAACCCAAGAACTAGAGAGGAAGTAGTAGGGATAATGTCCCGCATGTCAACGGAAGACGTGGATGTGGGCACACTTAACCAGGTTATAAACACCCTTGTTGAGGCGGGCCTGTTTACTGAATCGGAGAGCGATGGCCGCAGGCTGCTTACGTACAATGGAGGCAAATTTGCATAAGAGGGGGGGCTGTTCACATTAACGAGCGGGTGTCCGGGAAGGGAGCTTAATGGGCGTTCTCTTTGAACAGGTAAAAATAAATAAGGTGTCTGTGCCCAACAGGTTTGTGCGGTCTGCGACCTATGACGGATGTGCTGACAAAAACGGCCATGTTACGGATGCCCAGGTTGAGCTCTTTGACAAGCTGGCCTCGGGCGGGACCGGGCTGATAATAACAGGCATTTCTTATGTTCAGGAATTGGGGCGGATTTCAGCATTTCAGAATTCGGTTGCAGATGATTCATCCATACCCGGCTTGAGGCGTCTGGCAGATACAGTGCACGAAAGGGGCGCAAAAATTGCAGTGCAGCTTTTTCATGCAGGCAGGGAGGCGGCAGGATTTTTAAAAGCAAAGAACCTTGAGGCAGCAGGCCCGTCGGTTATTGAAGATGATCCTTATTTTCAAAGTCCTTATCGAAGTCTTAATGACAAAGAAATCAATGAGATTATCAGAGCATTCGCTGATGCCGCACTAAGGGTTAAGAGCGCCGGATTTGACGGTCTGCAGGTTCACGCCGCCCATGGCTACCTGCTGTCTCAGTTTCTCTCTCCGTATACAAACCGCAGGCGGGATAAATTGGGTGGAAGCCTGGAAAACCGCCTTCGCCTCCACAGGGAGATATATCAGGCAGTCAGGGAAAAGGTTGGAAGTGATTTCCCTGTCATGATAAAGATAGGCGTTGAGGACGGCTTTAAAGGGGGACTTGAGTTTGGCGAGGGTTGCCGGGCCGCTCAGATGCTATCCGAATGGGGATTTGATGCCATAGAGATCAGTTCCGGGCTGAGGGGGAACACCTACAGTGAAACCGAGTTTAAAACCGGTATAAACAAGGCCGGATGTGAAGCCTATTTCCGGGATTGGTGCAGGGAGGTAAAAAAATTGGTGAGCACCCCTGTTATGATGGTTGGAGGCCTGCGCAGCTTTGCCCTGATGGAGGAAATCGTGGAAAACCGGGAATCCGATTTTATCTCGCTTTGCCGCCCCTTAATCCGGGAGCCTGATATAGTCAATGCCTGGAAATCAGGAGATATAAAAAAGCCTGCATGCATATCATGCAACAAGTGCCTGGAAGCCCTGCGCAAGGGGGAGTTGCTCCACTGCGTTCAGAACAGACTGCAGAAGTCGCGAAAGTAAGTAAAGGCAGAGTTTTTCCCTTGACGCAGCCGGGCGTCTCTTATAGACATATAGGGTTATCAGGTAAAAAAGGACAAGAAAATCATAGACGGAGTTTTTAATTATGAACTGGGACTGGGACAAGCTCCAGGAGCGCCAAAAGGAGCGAGGCAAATCGGGCGGGGGTATCGGCGGCGGCGGCCGTCCGCCTCAGTTCGATGATATTGTCAACAAATTTAAGGAATTTAAGTTTTCCAAGGGTTGGATCTTAATTATTATTGCCATCCTTGTCATTGCTGTAGGCTCTACCACGGTCTATACGGTGGAGTCAAACGAGGTGGGCGTAATCCAGCGCTTAGGAGAATATATCCGTACCACGCAGTCAGGGCTCCATTTCAAGTTGCCGGCAGGCATAGAAAAGGTTACAAAGGTCAAGACAAAAAGGGTTTATACGGAACAGTTCGGACTTAAGCCCGATGACCTTTCCGAATCCTCGAATTTCGGGGTAAACCGGGACGAAATAAATGTCGCAATGATGCTGACCGGCGATCTCAATGTTGGACTGGTGCCCTGGATAGTGCAATACAGAATAAAGGATCCTTACAATTATCTGTTTGAAGTGGCTGATGTCCGCCAGCTTATCAGGGATATGGCCGAAGCCTCCATGCGCCTGGTCGTGGGAGACCGAAGCATCAACGAGGTTATCAGCAGGAGACAGGAGATAGCCGCTGATGCCGCAGTGCGCCTGCAGGAGGATCTTGACGAGGCAGAGACCGGCATAAGTGTGGCCACCGTGGAACTGGGCAACACAAACGTTCCCGAGCCCGTGCAGGATTCATTCAATGAGGTAAACCGCGCGGTCCAGGAAAGAGAGGAAATGATATACCAGGCCAGAAAGGATTACAATCAGGTTATTCCCAGGGCCAGGGGGCAGGCTGAAAAAACGGTCGAATCGTCCAAGGGCTATGCTTTCAACAGGGTAAACAGAGCCGAGGGCGATGCCTCCAGGTTCATCTCCAGGTATGAAGCCTATAAGGAAGCCCCGGATGTCACGCGCCGGAGGCTGTATCTTGAGATGATGAACCAGGTGATGCCGGAACTCGGCAATAAGTATATAGTGGATTCCAGGCAGGACAATCTCCTGCCGCTTCTTAATCTCGGACTGAAAAAAGGTGTACAGGATGCAGGCCAATAAATATATAGCCGTAATAATCGTTTTAATCATAGCAGGTGTGGTTTTTATGTCCTCGGCCTACACCGTGGATGAAACCGAACAGGTGGTAATCACCCAGTTCGGCCGCGTAATAGGGGAGGCGGTAACCGAGCCCGGTTTGAAATTCAGGATCCCGTTTGTACAGAGGGCCAATTATTTTCCCAGCAACATTCAGGCCTGGGACGGGGAGCCGGGCCAGATACCAACCCTGGACAAAACCTATATATGGGTGGACACATTTGCCCGCTGGCGGATTGTAGATCCCGTGGCGTTTCTAAGAACAGTTACAGACGTTACCAGTGCCATGGGCAGGCTTGATGATATTATCAATCCCGCCGTGAGAAACGTGATTACATCCCATGAACTTATCGAAACCGTGCGCACAAGCAACCGGGAAATGACCACTCTGGACCAGGAGGAAATGGAAGATGTCAAGTCCGATGCCATCAAAGAGGTGGTCGAGGAAGAAGAGGACGAAGACAGGGAGCAATACAAAGTAAAAGTGGGTCGCGCGGCGCTGACAAAGATGATGCTGGCAGAAGCCCAGCCCAAGCTTGACAAATTCGGCATAGATATCATTGACGTAAAAATCAAGCGGGTCAATTACGTGGAAGGAGTGCGAAAGTCTGTATATAACCGAATGATAGCCGAGCGCAAGCAGATGGCGGAAAAAATCCGTTCAATAGGACAAGGCGAGAAGCGAAAGATAGAGGGCGACAAGGAAAGGGATCTTCTGGAAATTCAGTCCGGGGCGTATAAAAAAGCCGAGCAGGTCAAGGGTGATGCAGATGCAGAGGCCACCTTGCTTTATGCAGAAGCTTTCGGAAAAGATCCTGAATTTTATTCTTTTATGAAGTCGCTGGATATTTATTCGGATTCTCTGGAAGGCTCCGATCTGGTGCTCTCCACGGACTCGGAGTTTCTGCAGTATATAGAAGACTTTAATTCTTCGGCCGGACCAGAAAGCAGGTAGTTTCACAAGTGGACACAAAAACCCGGGAAAACCATTTATGTTTTTCCCGGGTCTTTAGTACACGAGCCGACGGGTATCATTTTTTACTTCCCTTTTCGTCTCTGGTGTCTTGTCCGTGCCAGTAACTTTCGGTGCTTATGCTTCCGCATTTTTTTCCTGCGTTTTTTTATTACGCTGCCCAACTGACGATCACCCCCTTTCAGGATAATTTTAAATCCATATCAGCTATATCCAATTAAAATAGCATATGATTAATGAAGTGTCCATAGTTTTCCTACACACCACCAACGGGCTCTCAGGCAGCCGGATACCGCGGCAATGACAATTGAGGAAAATTCAAAATTCAGCTCCGGGCAAATTACGGTCGTCAGCAGGGCGGCAGCTGAGGCGGAGGATCTTGTAAGCAATTATTACAAGCTGTCAGCCACCCAGATGCGTCAGCTCAACTATGACATCAAGACCGCTGCCGATCTGGGACCTCACGAGACAGTCGCCGGGCATTTTGCCCAGATTGTTCGTTATCGCGCCCAAAAGCCTGATTCACTGCTTACAACCGCGGCCGATGATTTCTACAAGATATGTCTTCAGGATCACTCCATTTTGAAAGTGATGCAGCGTCACCCGGAAATAGAGCTTTACCCGTTTTTATTGTATATTATTTGTCACGAACTGGTTCATGTAGTTAGATTCAGGCGGTTTCAGCAAAGATTTGCCGTGCCCGAAGAGCAGAGGCAGGCCGAGGAAATCCGTGTTCACGGGATAACCCATCAGATCCTGGCCCCGAGGCGGATAGCAGGTATGCAGCCGGTATTCGGATTTTATGAAAACTGGCGCAGAGCCGGCTCCTGATGGAAGCAGTAAAACAGTGCTAAAACAGCAAAAAAATTATCGGTCCGGCTTGACAACTTCGAATTATGAACTATATTGATTACGATCATAAGTAAGGGGCCAATAACAAGGTATCATTCTGAAAACAGGAGAAATTTCAGCGATGCCAATATACGAGTACCAGTGTTCAAAATGCGGCAGGGTTCATGAGGTTTTGCAGAAGATGTCGGATGCTCCCCTGTCAGAATGCCCTGAATGTTGCGGGACATTGCATAAACGAATCTCCCAGTGTACATTTCATTTGAAGGGAACGGGTTGGTATGCAACCGATTATGCCAACAGCCCCAAAACACCTTCATCCTCCGGCAAAAAAGAGGAATCAACGCCGAAGGAATCGACAACCGCCGAGGCAAATACAAACAGCAGCGGCAATACATCGAGTGAGTCGTAAAAGCGCTGCGGTTTATAGCTTAAATTTATTGCATATTGTAACGTTCGGACACCATCAATTTAAACCGGTAGAAATCAAAAAAGGAGAAGTGGGCAATGAAGATCAAACCGTTGAATGATCGCATTCTGGTAAAGCGCCTTGAGGAAGAATCCAAAACAAAGGGCGGAATCATCATTCCGGAGAGTGCAAAGGAAAAACCGGCCCAGGGGGAAGTCGTGGCGGCCGGCGACGGCAAGCTTAACGATGACGGCAAGCGCATGCCTCTTCAGGTCAAGGCCGGAGACCGTGTGCTTTTTGCAAAGTATGCAGGCACGGAGGTCAAGATCGAGGATGAAGAGCATCTTGTCATGAGGGAAGACGATGTGCTGGGAATTATCGAGTAGTAGACGCGCATACTGAACCAAGGTGGAATAAAAAAGAACGGGAGGTAAAGCATTATGACGGCAAAAGAAATAAAATACGGGTATAAGGCCCGTGAAAAGATGTTAAACGGTGTTGGCAAGCTTGCTGATGCGGTGGCCGTAACGCTTGGGCCCCGCGGCCGGAATGTGGTCATTGAAAAGTCCTGGGGATCTCCGACTGTTACCAAGGACGGTGTAACAGTAGCCAAGGAGATCGAACTTGAAGATAAGTTTGAAAACATGGGCGCCCAGATGGTAAAAGAAGTGGCCAGCAAAACAAGCGATATGGCAGGCGACGGCACAACCACTGCCACTGTGCTGGCCAGATCCATATATTCGGAAGGCCAGAAGCTTGTGGCAGCGGGCAATAACCCAATGTCCATAAAACGCGGTATTGAAAAATCCGTTGAAACCGCTGTAAAAGAGTTGTCAAGCCTTAGTCATCCTGCAAATGATCAGCGCGAGATTGCACAGATCGGAACCATTTCAGCAAATAACGATGAAACAATCGGCAACATAATTGCCGATGCCATGGAAAAAGTGGGCAAGGAAGGCGTAATAACAGTTGAAGAGGCAAAGTCCATGGAAACCACCCTTGATGTGGTGGAAGGCATGCAGTTTGACCGGGGCTACACATCCCCGTACTTTGTCACTGACGCTGAAAAGATGACCGTGGACCTGGAAGACGCATATATTCTTATCAGTGAAAAGAAAATAGGCAACATGAAGGATCTGCTGCCCATTCTGGAGCAGGTTTCCAGAATGAGCAAACCTTTGCTCATCATAGCCGAAGATGTGGAGGGCGAAGCCCTGGCAACACTCGTGGTAAACAAGCTGCGCGGAACATTAAACGTGGCTGCTGTCAAGGCCCCTGGCTTTGGTGATCGCAGAAAGGCCATGCTCCAGGATATTGCCATTCTGACCGGAGGCCAGGTGATATCAGAGGATGTCGGCCTGAAGCTGGAAAGCGTCACGGTCGACGATCTTGGACGGGCTAAGCACGTGTCTATTGACAAGGATAATACAACCATAGTCGATGGTGCAGGCTCCAAGCAAGACATTGAAAAGCGGGTTAAGCAGCTGCGCGCCCAGATCGATGAGACCGATTCCGACTATGACCGCGAAAAGCTCCAGGAAAGGCTGGCAAAGCTCGTGGGTGGAGTCGCTGTCATAAACGTGGGTGCAGCCACTGAAACCGAGATGAAGGAAAAGAAGGCACGCGTGGAAGACGCCTTAAACGCAACCAGGGCGGCTGTTGAAGAAGGCATCGTGCCCGGTGGCGGCGTGGCGCTTGTTCGCTGCATACCTGCACTGAAAAAACTTGATCTCGGCATTGAGCAGCAGCTCGGAGTAAATGTGGTGGTAAGGGCCTTGGAAGAGCCTTTGCGCCTGATTGTAACCAATGCCGGCTATGAGGGTTCCGTGGTTATAGACCAGGTAAAGAAGGAAAAAGATTCCAACGGATATAATGCAGAAACCGGCAAGTTTGAAGATCTGCTCAAATCCGGTGTAATCGATCCCACAAAGGTGGTGCGCTATGCTCTCCAGAATGCGGCAAGCGTTGCATCCCTGATGCTGACCACCGAAGCCATGGTCGCTGAAATCCCTGAAGAAAAGGGAGAAGGCGGCGGCATGGGTGCCGGCGCCGGCATGGGAGGCATGGGCGGCATGGGAGGCATGGGCGGCATGATGTAGCCGTCGGGCAGCCCTTGCAAAACCAGCCTGATTTTTAAGTTTGTGATATATGACAGCGCCCTTGTGCATAATAAAATGCACGGGGCGCTTTTGTATGTATTGACCTTCCCCGGCGGTTGGTTTTTTTCTGTCGCCACCATTGCTCTTGACACAGGCGGTAAATCTCGGATAATTAGTGTCTGAATCTTAAGTTGTCCCCGGGATTTTAATCCCGGAAAACAAGGGTGGGAAAAAATGCATAAGCCTGTTTCGGCCATGCATTATAACTGAAACGAAAGAGGCGTTTTAATGGGTCCTGAGTCTTTAAATATTGTTGGTATGGTTCTAAATGCCGGGTTGATGGTGCAGTTTGTTATTATTCTGCTCCTGGCTTTTTCAGTGGCAACATGGGCGATAATTTTCATCAAATACATACAGGTTCGCAGGGCGTATAACGAATCCGCTGCTTTCATCGAGTATTTCTGGAAAACCAGGGATTTCTCCAATGCCTTTGCCAAGGCAAAGCAGCTTCGCTACAGCCCGGTAGCCAGGATATTCAGGATCGCGTACCTGGAGTTAAAAAAATTAAACCGGAGTGCGTCCTCACCCGGCCAGTCCAGGGAAAGCGAGGGTGCTGTTTCTGCCAGGAAATCCATGGGTGTGGAAACAGTGCGACGGGCCCTTAACCGTTCGGTGACCATGGAGAGCATGCATTTGATACAACTTGTCCCCTTCCTGGCCACTACCGGCAACATTGCTCCCTTTATCGGGTTGTTTGGCACTGTATGGGGCATAATGCATTCGTTTCATGGAATTGCCTACCAGAGGGGGGCAAACAGTCTTGCAGCGGTAGCCCCGGGTATTTCCGAGGCCCTTGTGGCTACAGCGGCGGGCCTTGCGGTAGCAATTCCCGCCGTGGTAGGATACAATTACTTCACCCAGAAAATCCGCATACTCGAATCAGAAATGGAAAGTTTTTCATCTGATTTTATAAACATCATAGAAAGTGATTATCTTGCATACCGGGAGGCTGCAAAGTGAAGACCAATCCCAGCAGGGATACCCTGCTATCGGAGATTAACGTTGTGCCTTTTGTGGACGTAATGCTGGTACTGCTCATTATTTTCATGGTGGCAGCGCCCATGATGGTCCAGGGTGTAAATGTTTCTCTGCCGGAGACAAAAAGCGCGGGCCAGCTTGAAGCAGAGCAGGAGCCGCTGGTGATAAGTATCGATAAGGAAGCAAAGGTACGGATCAATGATAATGAGGTCGGCGTTGACCTGCTTGGCGAAAAGCTGGAAAGGATTTTTGAAAACAGGGCTTCCCGGGAAGTTTTTTTAAAAGCCGACCAAAGCGTACCCTACGGCCGTGTGGCGATTGTAATGTCGGAAATTAAAAAATCAGGGGTTGAAAGGCTTGGCGTGGTTACTACATCCCCCACAGGGGAGGCCGAAGAATCCGAAGAAGACTGATCCGACCTGAAATGAGCGTTAAAAAAGGCAAATCCCAGGCTGTTGAGCTATTTGGGGTCGAATTGCGCCCGCCTTTCTGGTGGATCTGTGTTGCAGCATCCCTGTTTATCCATCTGACGGTTCTTGCGGCTGTGGTGTTTTCTCCCTGGGGTGGATCTGAAGCCGAATGGATCAGACCGGAAGATACTATAAATGTGGATCTGGTCTCCTTTAATCCTGAGGTTCCGGCACCGCCCGGGGAAGGAGGTGCTCAGGGTGAAACCGAAGTTGAGGACGAAAAAGCAGATGATGTTTCCATTGACGATACTGGGGAGGAGGAAGATACTGGGGAGGAGGAAGATACTGGGGAGGAGGAAGAAAGTGTTCCGGAAAGCCGGGATTCAAAACCCAGGGTGCTGGGGGCCAAAAGCGGAGGCAAAAAGGATCTTCCGGAGGATTACGAGCTGAAAACCCCCGAGCCGGAAGTGAAAGGCTCCAGTGAGGAGAAAACATTTGATCCGGACAAGGTGATAGCAGACGCCGTAAGCCGCATGGAGCAGGAATCAGAAAAGCAGAGACCCAAGTCCCTTCAGGATAGAATCGCCCGGCTCGAAGGAGAAATTGGGGATGAGGACTACAGCGAGCAGCTAAAAGGGCGAAGAAGTGGATCTTCCGGCGGGTCTGCCTCAGATGATCTGGGCACCATGGAGATATACCAGGCAGAAGTTGCGGTTTTAATGAAGCAAAACTGGGCTTTTTCGCCGGATATGGCGGGTGAGTCAACCAAGGGGCTTGAAGCCAGACTTGTGATAGAGATAATGTCTGATGGGGAGATAGCCGATGTATGGTTTGAGAAGCGCTCCGGCAACACCTATCTTGATGAATCCGCCTACAGGACCGTAATGAAGGCAAGTCCTCTGCCACCCCTGCCTGAAGGGCGTTCACAATACCATTTGGTACTCGGTTTTACGCCCAGCGGCTTGAAGCGATAAAAAAAATTCCGGGAAAATCGGGGATGATAATAACTCATGTTTTTAACCACAGGAAGGTTCTCATGATCAGGATACCCAAGCTTTGCTTTATAATAGCAATTTTTACTGCTGGTGTGTTGCTTGTTCCTTTTCCGGGTAACTGTGAGTCCCAATACGACTATATCAGCATCAATGAGCCTTTTACGGAGAAGATTTCCATGGCGGTGCCTGTATTTAAAGCTCTGTCCGAGGGCGACACTGTAGAGAGTGCGGCAGATGGTTCAGCAGACATGATGCAGGATGCCTTCGACTATACCGGCTATTTCAAGATGGTGGACAGAAAGGCCTTTCTTGTTGATTCTGAAGAACAGGGGATCACGCGCGGGGAAATAAATTTTAAGAACTGGCGGGATATCGGTGCCGAGTTGCTTATTACGGGAGGAGTGCGCAGAAAGTCCGGAGTCCTGCAAATGGAATTCAGGCTTTTTGATCCTTTCAGGGAAGAGATGCTGATGGGAAAGCGTTATACAGGCAGTTCTGCCGATCAGCGGCGGATGGTCCTAAAATTCTGTGGGGAAGTAATCAATCGGCTTACCGGGAAAACAGGGCTTTTCCAAAGTCAGATAGCCTTTATAGGCGAAGAGGATAAGGGCAAGGCAGTATATGTTTGCGATTTCGACGGCAGTAACGTGAGGCGAATTACAGAGCCGCAGGAGATAGTTGTTTCGCCGGCCTGGTCTCCGGACGGACAGTCTGTTGCCTATACCGCCTATCTAAACGAACATCCCAATATCTACGTATACGATCTGGAGTCCGGACTTCAGGAAATATTTGCCGATTATGAAGGAATCAATCTTACGCCGGCATGGAGGCCTGACCGGCCAGGGATGGCTGCTACGCTTTCTTTTGAGGGAGGCGAGGATATTTATCTTTTGACCGGGACCGGAAAAATTGATAAAAAGCTGACAAATAGCTGGGGGGTCGATGTGTCGCCTACTTTTTCCCCCGACGGGAAACAAATGGCATTTGTGTCAAACCGATCCGGTTCTCCTCAGATTTATATTAAGGACCTTGAGTCAGGCGATGTGAGCCGTTTAACCTATGAGGGCAGATATAATACCCAGCCTGATTGGTCACCGGTTGCAGGCGAGATCGTTTATTCAGGAATGAAAGACGGAAATACCGATATATATGTGATTGATGTTGAAACCCGAGAGACTACCAGGCTGACAAGGCAGACCGGGAGCAATGAAGCTCCGAGCTGGTCTCCTGACGGGAGCATGATAGTTTTTTCATCCACCAGAACAGGATCGTCCCGGCTGTATGTAATGACCGCATCCGGAACAGAGCAGCGGCAGCTTTTAGATATTCCCGGCGAGCAAAAACTCCCGGACTGGTCGCATGCCGGGCAGCAGTAAAACAGAGGTTCGGGTTTTATTTTATTTGGTTTTATACAAATCATCTACATCCTGACCCATATCCAAACAAGGAGGAACTACATGCTTAAAAAATTGAATTTCAGATTTGCCCTTTGCTGCATCATGGTTTTTATGATTGCTGCTGCGGTGTCATGCGCAAAGAAGACTTCCGATCCTGATCAGGAGATGCCGGACAGAGACCGGGAAGTCTCTGAGTCTGAATCAGCCGAAGCGGAAAGACAAAGAGCAGAAGAAAAAGAAGATACCGAAATCGATGAGCAGGAACTTGAGGCCGAAGAAAGAGCCGAGAAAAGAACTCGGCGGGAAGACACCGAAGAAGAAGAAAAAGAAGAAGAAGAAAAAGAACAGTTCCTTTCGGAAAAGGTATACTTTGACTTCGATGATGCCTCTTTGAGTGCAGAGGCCCGGGATACGCTGCAGCAGAAAGTCAGTTGGCTCAGGGAAAACCCGGATGCATGCGTGATTATTGAAGGCCACTGCGATGAACGGGGTACTGATGAGTACAACCTGGCCCTTGGATCGCGCCGCGCCGAAAGTGTAAAGGATTTTCTGGTAAAGGCGGGTATCGAAGGAACTCGTCTGACAACAATAAGCTACGGAGAAGAACGGCCCGCGGTCAAGGGGCAAGACGAGGAGGCCTGGGCCAAAAACCGCAGAGCGGAATTCAGGTTCTGCAGGTAAAATTTGACAATCCGCGGCCGGCATTTTTGCCGGCCTTCTAAGAGAAGGGATGCAGGGAGGAAAATGAAAAAAAGATTTTTAGTTCTTACTGCATTTATACTTGCAGGATTTTTTCTTCTTGGTGCGGGATGCGCTACTAACACGGATGTTCATAATCTGAACAAACGGGTGTCCCAATTAAAATCCGAGCTGGAAAAGGAGAAAGAGGAGAAAAAAGAATTGGAGTCTTCTCTCGAGGAATTAAAGCAGGGGCTTGTCTCGGACAGGGAGCAGGGGGATAATATCAGGCACTTATTTGCAGATCAGGATGCAGAGCTTGACAGTTTCAGAGATGAGCTGCAAACGCTGAGCGGAGAAATCGAGGAAACAGAATACCGTATCAGCAGGAACCTTGAGGGGGTGAAGAAAGATCTGGAAGAGGCTTCTGACGGTATAACCGGGCTTTCCGATAAGATGGATGACAATGATAAAAGCATCTCCCGGCTTGAAAAGTTTTTGGGCATGGAGGACGACCAGGAGCTTGAGTCTTTAAAGGATAAGGAATTTTCAGAAAAGACGGATCTGGAAGAACTCGACGAGGACGGGCTTTACAGTGCAGCAAAAAAAGCCTTTGATGAGGGGGATCACGAAACAGCGGCTGAAGGATTCGAGCTTTTCCTGGAAAAGTTTTCGGAGTCTGAGAGGGCCGATAATGCTCGTTTCTGGATAGGCGAGGTGTTTTTTGCAGAAAAGTGGTATGAAAAAGCTATTCTCGAATATGAAAAGGTTATTAAAAACTACCCTGAAGGAAACAAGGTCCCCGGGGCATACTTAAAACAGGGCATGGCTTTTCATAAACTTGGCGAAAGCGCCAATGCCAGGCTTATTTACCAGACCCTGCTCAATAAATATCCTGACAGTGATGAAGCCAAAATAGCCAAGCGGCAGATTGCGGTTATGGAGTAGTTTGCAGGGTTGCTTACAAATACTGAATTGACATGGCAACCTTTATCGGAATAGACCCCGGACTTGCAGCCACAGGCGTTGCTGTGATTACCGGTTCAGGCACGGAGGCCAACGCTTACACCTACGGAGTTATCCGCACGGATGCCGGGGATCCTTCTCCCCTGAGACTTAACCGTATTTTCGAAGAACTGGCGCAAACATTTGATCAGGTACGCCCTGATGCGTTAATGATTGAGGATGTTTTTTCCCTTCCAAGGTATCCTAAATCAGGTATAAGCCTTGGGCAGGTCATCGGCGTTGTCATGCTGGCCGGCTACAGATGCGGGATTGCGGTCCACGAGATCGCGGTTCGCGAGGTCAAGCAGATCCTTACTGGAAACGGCAATGCCGGAAAAAAACAGCTTGAGGAAAGCGTACGCCGCAGAATCGGCCATCAAGAACCCATAAGACCTTTTCACGCCTCTGACGCCCTTGCTTTGGCACTTGTGGGGCTTTACAGGGCGGAAAGCGGATTTGCTGAGCTATCGGCAAAAGATCCGAAAAACGGCATCCGCAAATAAAAGGGTTTGAATAGTTTTTATGATTGCATACCTTGAAGGCACGCTCTTAAAAAAAGAATCAGACCGTATCCTGTTGCTTGTAAATCATGTGGGCTACGAGGTGCTGGTGCCGGCATTTGTCATGGAGACAATTGCGCCCGGACAGCTTGGCGGGAACCTGGCTTTCTATATTTATTATCACCAGACCGAACACCAGCCCAAGCCGGTCCTGATAGGTTTTAACCTGGAGGCTGAGCGGGAGTTCTTCGAGTTATTTATCACCGTGGAGGCCATCGGGCCGCTAAAAGCGGTCAAAGCGCTGAATATGCCCGTAAAAGAGATTGCAAGAGCAATTGAGTCAAAAGATATCGGTCCGCTTAAAAAATTAAACGGCATAGGCGAGCGCACGGCCCATAAGATTATCGCCACTTTGCAGGGGAAAATGGGGAAATTCGCACTGATCCGCGACCTTCCGGAAAAGGCGCCCGAACCTTCAGCAGGTGTGGCTGAACAAGTTATAGAAGTGCTTGCGGGGCAGCTTGGTCACAAACCATCCGAGGCAAAGGAAATGGTGGATGCCGCCCTTAAGCGGCGGCCCGATATAAACGCTCCGGAGGATCTGTTTGAAGAAGTCTACAGGGGTCAGGTGACAGATGAACAGTAACGGATCCAAACTTTCTTCATTTAAACAGGGGATTGTTTCGAGCCAGTGCCTGCAGTCGGATCTGGAGCCTGAAATGGTCTCTTTGCGCCCGGAAGGCCTCGGGGAATATATAGGTCAGCGCGAGACCATTGAGACCTTGAAGATCGCAATTGAAGCGGCAAAGCTTCGGGGTGAAGCCCTGGAGCACGTGCTTCTCCACGGGCCTCCGGGTTTGGGCAAGACAACTCTTGCCCATATTATTGCAAATGAGATGCGCGGAAAACTGGTTGTTACTTCCGGTCCTGCCCTGGAAAAGGGTGGGGACTTAATCGGCATGCTCACCCAGCTTGAGACAGGGGACGTGTTTTTTGTGGATGAAATCCACCGGCTCTCCAAGGCTGTCGAAGAATTGCTTTATCCGGCCATGGAGGATTACTGCATTGATTTTGTCTTTGACAAGGGCATTCATGCAAGAAGCCACAGGTTCAGGTTAAAGCAGTTCGTGCTGGTGGGCGCAACCACACGGGTGGGGCTTCTTTCATCTCCGCTTCGTGACAGGTTCGGGATTTTTAGAAGCCTTGATTTTTATGACCAGGATGACCTTGAAAAGATTGTGGACCGATCCGCCCGCCTGCTTGATCTTCAGATAGATTCACCGGGGGCACAGGAACTGGCCAGGCGCTCAAGGGGAACGCCCCGGATCGTAAATCGTCTTTTAAAGCGGGTGCGGGATTATGCACAGGTGCGCTGCGACGGACGTATCAGCAAAACCGCGGTGTCGGATGCCTTAAGCCTTGAAGGCGTGGATTCCCTGGGTCTTACCCCGCTTGACAGACGCTACCTGCAGACCATTATAGATTATTACGGCGGAGGTCCTGTGGGAATTGAAGCCATTGCCGCAACCCTTCAGGAAGAAACCGATACCCTGGTAGATGTTGTAGAGCCATTTCTGCTCAAGATCGGCCTGCTGGTGCGGACCTCCTCGGGCAGAAAGGCGTCGGCCGAGGCTTTTACCCATATGGGTTATCCTGCAGAATAGCAAGAACCCGGGGGCTTTAATGCCTGTTGTTTCACTTCTCACCGATTTCGGAGTTACGGATCCTTATGCCGGCATAATGAAGGGCGTAATATCCTCTGTCTGCCCCGGAGCCGGTATTATTGACATCACCCATCTCATATCGCCCCAGGATGTGCACGAGGCGGCATATGTTTTGTCTTCCGCCTATTCATATTTCCCGAAAGATACCATTCATGCGGCAGTTGTGGACCCGGGGGTGGGCAGCGGGAGGAAAATTGCCGCTGTAAAAACAGAAGCAGGGGTGTTTATTGCGCCTGACAACGGATTGCTCAGCCTGGTTATCGAAGAACAGGAGGTTTTGGCAGCCTTTTCTCTGGAAAATACTGACATTTTCCTTCACCCCGTAAGCCGCACCTTTCACGGAAGAGACATTTTTGCGCCTGCTGCAGCAAGGCTGGCATGCGGTATGGAAATGGAGCTTCTGGGACCCCCTCTGGATACTGAAACCTTGGTGCATCTTGATTTCGGGCCGCCCCCGGAACTCGATGACAAGGGCGTACTTTGGGGATCAGTAATTGTAGCGGATCGTTTCGGAAATCTTATTTCTAATATACGAATCCCGGATATCAGAGAGGCTTTCGGTAACACGGAAGGCTTTGATCGCCGGGTCTGCATCCTTGCAGGCGGTCGGAGAATCTGCGGTTTAAGCGATTCATACAGTTCCGTCGCAAAAGGCGAACCCCTTGCAGTCATAGGAAGCAGCAATCGTCTGGAAATATCGGTAAACGGGGGAAGTGCCGAAGAGCAGCTTAAACTCGGACAGAAAGACCGGGTGAAGGTTTATTTGTGCGGGTAACCGGCCTCAAACAAATACGCAAATCCGGCAAAATCAATATCAACATCTATGAAGTTTTCAAATGTCACATCATTGAAGTCAAGCGAGCTTTTTGTTTTCAGTTGCTCAAAGATTGAAAGATAATTTTCAAGGATGCGTTTTTTCCAGTCAAAGCCCAGTTTGGCTGCGATTTCGCGTATGGCTTCAGGTTCTCCTTCTATTTCTAAAAAGTTTCCAAACGGCATCCGGTCCATGCAGACAACGGCGCTGTTAAAATTCCAGGTTTCCCTGTATTTTTCATATACCTGTTCTTTATGAAATCCCAGGGTTTCAATTATTTGTGCCGTGGTTTCAAAGTCGCTGACCAGGACTTCCAATTCCTGGTGGACTTTGAAATCAGTGTTTTTTGCAGGAGGCTCCCCCTTATAGGTAAGTTCGGAGCGGTTGTCTGTTTTTCTGAGTCTTAGCAGGGCGTTTTTTTTAAAAAAGGAGCAGTCGCTGTCTTCAAAGCGGATGTTTTTCTCAAAGTTTTCTTCTACGTATCGTCCGCCTGTCTCCTGTATCCGGCGTCTTATGGTTTCCGGATGGGGCAGATAAAACTTTACTTCGGTTTCGAGCAGGGGCATGGCTGATCTTCATTGCTGAAAAATTTAGGTTGTTGTAAGTTTGAAGCATAGAGTCTGGATTTTATTAAAATAGATAAACCTTTGGTAAATGTCAAACAATGTGAAAACAATATCCGGTCCTCCATGGGGTTAAGACCTGGCAATAAATTGAAAGGTGCCTGCCGCCGATTGCAGAAAATCCGTGTTTTTCTCTTGACAGGTCTGTGGGTTTTGGTTATAGATACCAAATTAAATTTTTGTGCGAAGGAGTAGGGACAGTGAAGAAATATACCAAAAGCGCCAAGCCGGGCGAAGTTGAAAGAAAATGGTACGTGGTTGATGCCGAGGATAAGGTTCTGGGACGTCTGGCCGCAGAAGTGGCGGCCCGCCTGCGCGGAAAGCGCAATCCCATGTATACCCCGCATGTGGACTGCGGAGATTTCGTAATAGTGATAAATGCCGACAAGGTGCGCCTTACGGGCAAGAAATGGAGCCAGAAAAACTATTACAGGCACAGCGGATACATGGGCGGAATAAAATCAATTACCGCAGGAAAATTAAGGGAAAAGCGTCCCGAGGACCTGATCAGAAACGCGGTGCGTGGAATGCTGCCCAAAAATCCTCTGGGCCGCTCTTTGAACAAAAAGCTGAAAGTCTATGCCGGAAATCAGCATCCGCACCAGGCTCAGCAGCCTGAGACGCTTGAAATTTAACGGGTCAAGCAATAAGAATTTGGTATATAAAAAATAAATCGGGGGATTAATGGAACAGCAAAGCGTTTTTTACGCCACCGGAAAAAGAAAGATGGCGGTGGCAAGAACCTGGTTGAAACCGGGTAAAGGCGAAATAACAATCAACAACAAGCCCGCCGGGGAGTTTTTTGCTCTTGACGCGGCCCGCCAGATGCTGATGCAGCCCTTTGAGCTCACCGATACGGTGGGGGAATACGATGTAAAGATAAACGTTCGCGGAGGCGGGACAATGGGTCAGGCTGCCGCAGTAAGGCACGGCATTACAAAGGCTCTTTTCCAGTCCAACCCGGATTTCCGGCTCACACTTAAGAAGGCGGGATTTGTAAAGCGCGATCCGCGTACCAAGGAGCGCAAAAAATACGGACAGCCGGGAGCAAGGGCACGCTTCCAGTTCTCCAAGCGTTAAAAAATTTTCCCGGAAACGGGTTTATATTTTTGTTTATATACAGGGAACAAGAACTTCCTTTCTTGTTCCCTGTTCTTGTTTCCTAAATTGAGCGTTTCAGATTTTTAAATATATATTCCGGCTGCCGGCAAATATTGCGGCTCCGTGAAATAACCCTTAAGCGGATAAAATGGAACGGCTCGACTATTTTGTTAAACGACTGCTGCTTATTATTCCGACTTTCCTCGGCATTACCGTTCTTTGCTTCATTTTGATCCAGTTTGTCCCCGGAGGACCTGTTGAGCAGGCCATCATGCAGATGAGAGGTGCCGATGGCGGCGAAACAAGCTTTGGCGAAGGAGCCTCTGCCTCGATATCCGAACAACAAAGAAAGGAGATAGAGGCCTATTACGGCTTTGACCAGCCTGTTTACAAGCGCTACTGGAATTGGCTGGTGACCGACAAGGTGGGAATGCAGATGCATTCCTACCGGTTTCCGGACAAGACGGCATGGCAGCTTATAAAAGAGCGCTTCAAGGTTTCTCTTGTATTCGGGGTTACCGGATTTGTACTTTCCTATCTTGTTTGCATACCCCTGGGGATTGCAAAAGCGTTGCGGCATAACGGAGTTTTTGACCTGATCTCCAGTGTGGCGGTGTTTGTGGGATATGCAATCCCGCCGTTTGCCCTGGGCATGATATTGAAGATGCTTTTCAGCGGCACAGTGGATGCTTTCTGGGATATTTTTCCGCTTTCCGGATTTCATTCCGAAAATTACGCGCAGCTAAGCCCCGCGGGCAAAATCCGTGATATCTTCATGCACATGTTTCTGCCCGTGCTGTGTTATGTGATCGGCAATTTTGCGGTGCTCACTCTTTTGATGAAAAATTCCCTGATAGAGCAGATCAGTCGGGACTATGTCAGAACTGTCCTGGCAAAAGGCGGCAGCTTTGCAAGGGCCGTGTGGGGCCATGCCGTGCGCAACGCCCTGATACCGATTGCCACCGGCATCAGCGGTATTATGACCGTTATGTTCGCAGGCTCTGTGATCATAGAAAAGGTCTTTGAAATTCCGGGCATGGGAAGGCTTAGCCTGGAGGCGATTGTCGGGCGCGATTATCCGGTTTTCATGGGAATACTGGCCTTGACCTCTATACTGAGTCTTTTGGGAAATGTGGTGGCGGATTTTCTCTACGTTATAATAGATCCCAGAATTAATTTTCGGAAGCAGTAAATTGAAGATTATCCGAAATCCGGTCACAAGAAAACGACTGGCCAGATTCCGCGCAATGAAGCGCGCTTATCTGTCATTCTGGCTGCTTGTGATACTCTACGGGCTAAGCCTTGTTGCCGAGCTTCTCTGCAACAGCAGTCCTCTGTATATCAATTTTGAAGGCGAATCTTATTTTCCGGTTATCCAGTACTTTACCGAAGACGAATTTACAGGAAGCGGCAGGCATACGCGCCCGGATTACAAGGCACTTGCAGATATGCCTGTGTTTGCGGATAACCCCGACAACTTCATGATTTTCCCCCCTCATCCTTACGGCCCTTATGAAAGTGTCAAGCCGGAAAGCCTCCCTGTGGACCGGGTGGTTACCATACGCTTCAGCCCTGCGGCCAGAAGCGGCAGTGCGGATATCAGCCGGGATTTAAGCATTGTCAGGACCAGGCTTTTGTCTTTTTTTGCGGGAGAAGACAGACGATTGTCTAAACCGGGAAAACTGACCGATTATATCGAATTTCCGGACTCATTTTTTAAAGCCGTGGAAAAGCGGTTTGAAAATCAGCCGGCCTCTTATGAAACCTTTACTGTTGAAAACCCTGCAGGAGAAAAATATCAGGCCGTGCTGGCCGAGTACGAGCCCAGGAATAAGCCTCCAAAGACGATCCGGGTTCTTTTAAGGGAGCCCTCTATTGAGGGCGTAAGTCCTTGCGAGGTGGAGGTGGACCGAAACCTTGAGCCTGCGGGGGAAGTGCCCGAACTCTGGCAAAGTATAGAGGACTCGCAGAGGAAGGTTCTGATCAGCCTGGCTGAAGAAAGATTTGATGCCCCGGTTTCAGATTACCGGGTGGTGGTGGACGGCAGGCAGTTTGTGGCTTCTTTTGAGAAAACAGACGTGCAGTTTCCCTTCCCGCCGGTGGCCGGCCATCCCATGGGGCTTGATTCTGCCGGAAGAGACGTACTTGCAAGAATTCTTTACGGGCTTCGCATCGCGCTTAGTTTCGGGCTGCTTCTGGTCGGGGGTTCGATGATGGTCGGGGTGGCCGCGGGCGCGGTGCAGGGATATTACGGCGGCAGGTTTGATATAACGGCCCAGAGATTTGTTGAAATATGGAATGCACTGCCTTTCCTGTACGTGATGATCCTCATGGGTTCTATTTACGGGCGAAGTTTCGGGCTTCTTCTAGTGTGCTACGGCCTGTTTAATTGGATAGGGATTTCATATTATATAAGGGCCGAGTTTTTGAGCCTTCGCAAGCGGCCGTTTGTTGAGGCTGCCATGTGCATGGGCGTGCCGTCATACAAGATAATATTCAAGCATATACTGCCCAATGCCCTGGTACCGGTGATAACTTTTTTCCCGTTTTTGCTTGTGGGGGCGATAGGTGCCCTGGCGGCGCTGGATTATCTGGGCTTCGGCCTGCCGCCGCCAACACCGAGCTGGGGGGAAATGCTTTTCCAGGCCCAGCAGTACAGATGGGCCTGGTGGCTTATTGTTTATCCTTCGCTTTCCCTGTTTGTGGTAATGCTTCTTGGCGTATTCGTGGGAGAGGGAGTCAGAAATGCTTATGATCCCAAAGAGTATACCAGGTATGAGTAAAGGATAAAAAATGACCTTGCTTTCGGTAAATGACCTGTCCGTTGAATTTTCCGTGGACGAGGGCACTTTGCGGGCCGTGGATGAAGTATCCTTTCACATAAGCCGCGGCGAGAGCCTGGGCCTGGTTGGCGAGTCGGGCTGCGGCAAATCTGTTGCAGCCCTTGCCCTGACACGACTGATTCCAAGTCCGCCCGGAAGAATTGTCTCGGGACAGGTGAATTTCGGGGGGAGGGATCTGCTTAAGCTGAAGCCTGAGGCTTTGCGGGCAGTGCGCGGAAACGAAATAAGCATGATCTTCCAGGAGCCTCTTTCAGCGCTTTCTCCTTTGCATCGCATAGGAAGGCAGATGATCGAGGGCATTGGATTCCACAAGGATATGTCCCCAAAAGAGGCTTGGCAGTATGCTCTGTCCTGGCTCAAAAAGGTGGGGATACCCGATGCCGAAGACAGGATGAACGCTTACCCATTTCAGCTTTCCGGCGGCATGCAGCAGCGGGTAATGATTGCAATGGCCCTTATGCTTTCCCCCGGGTTAATAATTGCCGACGAGCCCACAACCGCCCTGGATGTTACAACCCAGGCGCAGATTTTCAGATTGATAAGGGAAATGAAGCGCAATGAGACAGCGCTGCTGCTTATCACGCATGACATGGGCGTGGTCTGGGAGATGTGCGACAGGGTGATCGTGATGTATGCTTCCCGTATTGTTGAGAGTGCGAAAATAGAGGAAATCTTTTCCAGTCCGGTGCATCCTTATACAAGAGGATTGCTTGAAGCCATACCCAGACCGGCCCGGGGTCGCAATTATTTAAAAGATATTCCGGGTCAGGTCCCCTCTCCGCTTAGCTATCCGCAGGGCTGTTATTTTCAGGAGCGCTGCAGCTATGTTTCCAACAGGTGCCGCATCGAAAAACCGGAATTTGCAGAATGCGGCGACGGTCACCTGGCTGCATGTTTTCTTGCTTATCAGGACAGGGGGTCGCAATGAATAAAAGCAGCCGGGATACCGTGGAAAAACCGCTGCTGGAGGTCTCTGATTTAAAGACATGGTTTGAATTAAAAAAGGGCATATTTGCCAGGCGTACCGCCGATATAAAGGCGGTGGACGGGGTTAGCTTCTCAATTATGAAAAATGAAACCCTGGGCCTGGTGGGCGAGTCCGGCTGTGGCAAGACCACTCTCGGCAGGACTCTTTTGGGGCTGGAAGCCGCCACAGGCGGAGATGTGCTTTTTCTGGAAGAGCAGTTGCTCAAGCTTTCGCGCCCACGGATGAACCGTATGAGGAAAAACCTGCAGGCGGTTTTCCAGGATCCTCTATCCTCGCTTAATCCCAGGATGAACGTCATGGATATTGTTACAGAAGGTCTGGTGCAGTTTAAAATGCTGGAAGGATCGCGCGAGCAGCACGCAAGAAAACTTCTCGGCGAGGTGGGGCTTGGTGCGGATATGATTTACAGGTTTCCCCACGAATTTTCAGGGGGCCAGCGCCAGAGGATCAACATAGCCAGGGCTGTTTCCATGCGGCCGGATCTTATTATCTGCGATGAGGCGGTAAGCGCTCTTGATGTCTCTGTTCAGGCTCAGGTGATAAATCTTCTGCTGAGGCTCCAGGAGAGACATCGTTTATCATATTTGTTTATATCTCACGATTTGAGCGTAGTCAGCAATATTGCCGACCGGATTGCGGTAATGTATCTTGGCAGCATAGTGGAAAGCGGAAATACGGCAGATATTATTGAAAATCCGCTCCATCCCTATACCAGGATGCTGATTTCCGCGATTCCGGTGGCCGGGGAAAAAAGAGCGGACCAGGAAATCGTAAAGGGCGAGGCTCCTTCTTCAGCCTCGCCCCCTTCGGGTTGCAGGTTTCATCCCAGATGTCCCGAGGCGGCCGGTATCTGCAGGCGAAAGGCTCCGCCCGAAATCCGGCAGCAAGACCGAGCTATTTGTTGTCATCTGTATTCTCAGGCTCCTGATTAAGCTCTTCGACCTCTTTTTGGATGCGGGTTATCCGATGCTGCAGTGTTTGCCGGTCATCTTCGGCCAGGTTAAGTTCTTCTGCCTGTTCAAGAGTCTCCAGTGCGGTTTCATAACCCTGGCGGGTTTGTTTTTTCGCCGCCACATCCGCCCTGTAAAGCAGCATGAGAAAATTGATACGGTCAAGGCGCCTGCTTACCTTTTTTTTCTGCTTTTCTGTGGTGGCGTATTTTTCCGCTATCTCAAGGTTGTCCCTGATGGCGTTTAAATTGGGGAGATCCCGTGTTTCCGCCACTTCATCGGCTTTTTCCATGAAAGATTGAAATGCCGGCTCAAGAGCCTCTTCCCGGGTATACTTGTCTTTTTCCGGTTCCGGGGCCTTAACACCGGGAAGTGTTACAATTTTTTCTCTGCCGTTCGGGGAGAAATCGCCGCGCCATATTTCAAGGCCGGTATTTGTTTCCTTAAGGAAATAGTTGCCCTTGTTGTTGATGCTTGCACTTATGAGTAGGGCGAAAATCAGGATTACAGCAGCGATTAGGCCCAGCAAACCCCTGCTGACAGGCGGTTCCCAGTCCCCGCCACCGCCACCGCCCGGTCCCGGGGAGCGTGGAGGCTCTTCTCCGCCTCTGCTGCTTTTGTTATCAGAGGTCTGTTCTTTTTCCGGTTTTTCGCTCTGTTCTTTCTCCTGCGTTGCGGCTCCTGCACCTTCGGTTTCTGCAGGGGTTTCCGCTACAGCCTCTTTCGCACCTTTTACTTCTTTTTCAGGGGCTGGTGCGTTTAGACTTACATCCCTGAAAAGCAGGGCTCGGATTTTTTCAGCCTCGGCAGGATCGTAGTCTCCTGTGAGTTCCGGGGCGGAAAAGTTTTTTTCTCCGTTAGGTGCGGATGCAGGAACGTAAGGAGTTTCGGGCCGCCAGGTTTCGAATTTCTTTTTGCGCAGGGTCTTTAAGCTGGGTTTTTTGGTAGTTTTCCTGGAGTTTGCATTTTTCTTTGTGTTTGTGGTCGATTTGGTCAGGTTTTTCTTTCCCATCGCAGTCCCTCTGTTGGGTAAAATATTTGGCATTAAACCTTATAATCCTTATAATCTTGTTATCAACAAATAATTTTATACCGGAGTTCAATTTTTTTGTAAATATTTTTTTCTGACGAAAACAAGGGTTTAAAGCAATTGAAATCAATGGATTATCTTTACAAAAAAAAGGAAAAGCTCTTTGACAGGCTTTCGGAATTTAAGTCTTTGGCTGTAGCGTATTCAGGGGGCATTGACAGCACCCTGCTGCTTGCCGCCGCCAGAGAGTCAGCAGCCGACAGGGTTATAGCAGTGACCGCCGTATCACCGCTTCAGCCAAGGTGGGAGGTGGATGAAGCCGTCAAGATGGCCGGTTATCTGGGCGTTGAACATGAAACAATCCGCACCGATGAACTCTCAGTCCCCGAATTTACCGCCAATTCACCTGACAGGTGCTATGTATGCAAAAAAATAATTTTTTCAGACATGATTTCCCGATGCAGGGAGCTGGGATTTTCCCATCTCGCCCACGGGGCAAATGTCGATGATATGGCGGATTACAGGCCGGGCATGAAGGCGGCCGAAGAAATGGAGGTTTCAGCCCCTCTAAAGGAGGCCGGTTTTACCAAGCAGGATATTCGTTGCCTTTCCAGGCAGATGTCGCTTCCCAACTGGAACAAGCCCGCTGCAGCCTGTCTTGCTTCCAGAATCCCCTACGGCATGGAGATAACCCGGCAGCGCCTGGAAATGGTTGAAACAGCGGAAAACGTGCTGCTGGCACTCGGATTCTCGGGCTTCAGGGTTCGTCATCTGGGGGAGACTGCCAGGATCGAGGTGCGGCCCGCGGATTTTACACGCCTGATCAAGCCGGAGCCGCGGCTGAGAATTATACGTGAGCTTTGCAATGCGGGTTTTACCTATGTCACCCTGGATCTTGAAGGATACGGTCAGGGCAGGCTGAACCGGTCAATCGAAGGCGAAGTATAATAACGGAAAACAAGGCCTTTTGATCCGCGCGGTTCAGGAAAACCTGTTTCGGCTTTCCGCCTGATCGGATTTAAGCTTTTCATGCTCTTTTATTATGATATGGCGCACCATGTCTGCAGCTTCCTCAGGGCTCATGCCGGCGAATTTTTCATAAGGAATTTCGGGCAGCACCCGGACCCGGATATCGTGGCTTCCGTGGAAGTTGAAGCTGTATTTGGGAAGAGCCCTGTTTGTTCCGGAAATAACTATAGGCAGAACAGGGACTTTTTGTTCAAGCGCCAGTATAAAGGCCCCGGGTTTAAACTCCCTGATTCTTCCGTCGGGCGAGCGCGTGCCTTCGGGAAAAATCAGGACCGGGTTTCCCTGATCAAGGGCTTTTTTGCAGTCCGTCATCATTTTGGAAATGCTTCTTTTATCCCCGCGTTTCAGTTCAATATAGCGGTTTAGATGCATGTTCCAGCCTATCAGGGGTATTTTGAAGATTTCTGATTTTGATACGAACTTGAAATGGAAAAACAGGTTGAAAAGTACCAGGATGTCGAGAAGGGACTGATGATTTGACACCACCACGTAAGGCTTTTTCGGCTCGATATTTTCTTTTCCCCGGATATTGATGCGCCAGGCGGGGATAATCCATGTATAAAGAGCCCCCCAGAAGCAGGTAAGCTGTTGAAGTACCACCAGGCGTCTGTCAAAGGCCATTGTAGCAAGCTTGACGACAACGGCGGCGAGAAAAAATATAATCGAGGTTACGCCTACAAACGTGAACCAGACAATTGCAATAAGCTTGTTTTTCATTTGTCATAATACCTGTTGGTTAGTTTTAGAATGTATGGCAACGTTTATAAATGTCAGGGGCGGAAAATTTCAAGAAAAAAATAGGAATCCGAAATGGAGTTGACTGGTATAATCGCACTCGTTGTACTGGCTATCTTCTGCCTGGCAGGACTGGTACTGATTCCGCTCGGCATGCCTGGCACGTTTGTTATACTTGCGGGCGCGGCACTTTATAATCTTATCACCTGGTCCATGTCGATTTCGGCCGCAGTATTGGCCGTCCTTCTGGTTCTTGCCCTGGTTGGCGAAATTCTGGAATATATATTGGGCGTAAAGTTTGCGCAAAGGAGGGGAGTTTCGCGTCCGGCTGTAATCGGCGCAATTGCCGGGGGCATCGTGGGAACATTTGCAGGCATTCCGGTGCCGGTGGCCGGGCCATTGCTCGGTCTGTTTGCGGGCGTGTTTATCGGCGCTTTTCTGGTTGAGCTTGTATCGGAAAAGAAGATTTCAGATGCTTTTCGTTCAGCCATGGCCGCGTTTTACGGCAGGCTGGGTGCAGTGTTTGCCAAGACTCTGGTAGGCGCAGCAATGATCCTTTTTTTGTTTATCCTTTAAAATAAATTGCTTTTAAAAATCTGAGACGCAATTTAGGTTTATATAACTCCACGGATTTCCGCAGTTCTCAGCTGCTTTACAGTAAATTTAAATTTTGCTAATTATTAAATAAATGAAAATATAAACTGTCCCAAGGCAGTGTTCCGGGAGGTGGATCATGGCCGCAAATATAGCCCAGAGGAGAAAAGAAATTGAAAATGAACTCATGGCCCTGAGACGACAGGCCGAGGAAATGGATGCAAAGATCCGCGCTTATCTGGGAGACCGGGCCCGCAAGCCGCATCCCCGCCATCAGGAATTCATAGAAAAGGTCCAGAAATATCGCATAGATCCCGCCGCATCGACCAAACGCCTTGAAACCATGCTCGATAACCTTCAGTGGAAGGTTTATTATTACAGCAGGGCCTGGCGGCAGCTTTGGGATAATGCTGATGCCGCAAGAAGGGAGCAGGAAATCCTTGAAAAAAGCTCCTCATCCGTACCATCGGGGGCATCCGAGGGGCAAAGCGGCGCTTATTCGAACAAAAGGGGCATTTATTCCGTGGACCGCCTCTGGGAAATCCAGAAAAAAAAGCTTTCGCACCTGGGAGATGATCCGGCTGCCGAAACCAGGGATGGCTTTTTCCACAGGATTAAAGAGCGCTACGCAGAGCTTGCTTCCCAAAAAAAGGAGGGTGAGGATATAGTCATGACATTTGATAAAAATAGCCGCAGGTGCACCCTCTCGCTTAAAAAACGAAATCACGTCCCGGATAGGTAATTGTTTTCCTGGTTCAAAGGCTCTTTTTTTTGTATTGCAGGAGGGTTTTGCGTAAATCCTCCATATCCGGGGGCAGTGGAGCCGAAAAGGACACCGGTCTGTCTGTTTCCGGATGCATAAACTCTATTTCACCGGCGTGCAGCATCTGTCGGGATACACGGGCGAGAACGCCGGAGAGTTCCGGGCGATCCTGATAGTGTCGCAGCGGACGCCTGTATCCGTAAACCCGGTCTCCTATTAAGGGATAGCCCAGGGTCGATAGATGGACCCGGATTTGGTGGGTTCGTCCGGTTCTTATGCTGCATTCCAGCATGGCAATATTTCCATAGCGCTCCGCCGTTCGCCATAAGGTTTCTGCATGTCTTGCCTTGTCGGGATTTTTCCCGCCTGCGGCCATTTTCTTGCGATGAACCGGATGCCGGGAAATGGGCAGAACTATGCGCCCCTCTTCGCCTTCGGGTTCTCCGTGAACAAACGCGGTATATGTTTTTTTTACGATGCGGGATTTAAACTGTGACAAGAGGTTTTCCCGGGCTTTCGGGGTTCCGGCAATCACCATGATGCCGGAGGTGTCTCTGTCCAGGCGGTGAACTATGCCGGGCCTTGCGGGGTCATCATCCATAGCTCGAAGTTCGGGGAAATGATATAGAAGACCGTGGACAAGGGTCCCGGAAAAATTACCTGCTGCCGGGTGAACCACCATACCGGGGGGTTTGTTTATTATTATGACCGAAGAGTCTTTGAAGACAACGTTGAGGGTGATCGGTTCGGGAATGATTCTTTCGGCGGGTGAGGCCGGGGCTGAGGCAACCGAGGAAACAAAATCGCCGGGGGCCAGCCTGTATCCCGGTTTTTTCATGGTGCCGTTGACAAGTACCCCGCCTTCGCGTATAAGGCGTGCCGCGGCGCCGCGCGTGCATCCCGGAACTATGGATACTATAATCCGGTCCAGTCGTTTGCCTGAATCATCAGGGCCGGCGGTCCATGTGATGCTTTCAGAATCCTGGATTCGGGTCATTCATCGTCTGTGCTTCGGTCGCCGTTGCTGCTGAAAAGTGATTCTATCTCTGCCCACACTTTATTTTCATTCTGGTTTTTTGCGGTACAGATTTCCCGCAGCAGAAGCGACCCGGCGGTATCCAGTAGTTTGCGCTCTCCGAAGGAAAGGTCCTTGGTCAGTTTCAAAAGGTAGAGGTCTCTGAAAACGGTCGCAACATCATAGGGCGAGCCGGTTTTGAGTCTGTCCATGTATTCCTTGTAGCGTCTGTTCCAGGTCTGGTTGTCCTGTGTTTCATGCTTTTTTTCCGCCAGTACCGCGTAAATCTCCGGGATTTCAGTCTCGTCTATCACCGGGCGCAGGCCAACGGATTCGATATTGGCGGTTGGGATCATGATTACCATGCCGTTGTCGATAATTTTCATGATATAGAAATCATGCGCGGCCCCGTTTATAGCGCGGCTTTCGATGGATTCGATCCGACCGACTCCGTGGGCCGGATATACCGCCAGATCACCGATTTCAAACCCTTTGGCAGATTCTTTTGGGGATTGTGCTTTTCCAGCCATTTTATTCACCCAAACTTAATGCAACTTAATGCAAGGTTTATTCCTAAAAAAAACAATACATAACATTTTTTTCGAGCGAAGGCAACAAAAAAAGGGCCGGTGTAAAACACCGACCCTTTTTGCTGGATAATAATTATAACAGTTTATTAAATTACAGTAAGAACGGCACCATCAGCAGTGCTACCACGTTTAAAACCTTGATCATCGGGTTTACTGCAGGTCCGGCAGTGTCCTTGTAGGGGTCGCCTACCGTGTCGCCGGTAACGGCCGCCTTATGAGCATCACTGCCCTTGCCTCCGAAAAAGCCGTCCTCTATGTATTTCTTGGCATTGTCCCATGCCGCACCGCCGGTGCACATGGAAATTGCCACGAACAGACCGGTGACGATACTACCGATGAGCACGCCTCCCAGCGCGATTTTGCCGAGGAACATGCCCACCAGGATCGGTGTGACAACCGGGATAAGTGCCGGTACCATCATTTCCTTTAAAGCGAACTTGGTAACAATGTCAACGCACTTGCCGTAGTCCGGCTTTGAACTCCCGTCCATTATGCCCGGGAGTTCGCGGAATTGGCGGCGAACTTCGTCGACAACCGCACTACCTGCCCGGCCAACCGCGTTCATTGCGATTGAGGTGAACAGGAAGGGCAGAAGGCCTCCAATGAACAGCCCGATGATAATATAGGGATCGCTGAGCTCAAAGGCAAGTTCAGCAGCAGCTTCCTCGCTTCCGGCCTGGATGACAAACTCCTGGACATAGCAGGAGAAAAGAACCAGTGCCGCAAGACCGGCAGAACCAATGGCATAGCCCTTGGTAACCGCCTTTGTGGTGTTGCCAACCGCATCGAGCGGATCGGTTACGGCACGAACACTGTCATCGAGTTCGGCCATTTCAGCGATACCGCCTGCATTATCTGTAATCGGGCCGTAGGCATCAATGGCGATAACCATTCCTGTCATCGAGAGCATTGCCACTGCGGCGATGGCAATGCCGTAGAGGTCGGCCAGTCCGTAGGCGATACCGATGCCTACACAGATTGCAAGAACAGGCAGTGCAGTGGACTGAAGGCTTACTGCAAGGCCGGCTATAATGTTGGTGCCGTGACCTGTTGTGGAAGCCTCTGCAATGCCTTTAACAGGACCGTAGGTGCCGGTGTAGTATTCTGTGATAATAACGATGAGAACTGTGAGAACAAGTCCCACCAGGGAGGCATAAAACAGGTTCATTCCGTTAATGTCTCCGATGCTCTCAACAGCGGTGGCCGTGAAGACGTAGAAGGCTATGGCCGCAAGTATTGCTGCCCCGAACATTCCTTTGTAGAGGGCTCCCATAATGTATTCGTCTTTGCCCATGCGCACAAACAGTGTGGCCACAATCGAGGCGACAATTGAAATGGCGCCAAGAATCATGGGATAATTAACAGCCATTGCTTCACCTTCGAAAAACAGGCTGCCAAGCAGCATGGCTGCCACAACCGTAACTGCATAGGTCTCAAACAGGTCTGCTGCCATGCCTGCACAGTCGCCGACATTATCCCCGACGTTGTCGGCGATGGTGGCCGGGTTCCTGGGGTCGTCTTCCGGAATTCCGGCTTCTATTTTGCCCACCAGGTCTGCCCCCACGTCAGCACCCTTGGTAAAGATGCCGCCGCCGAGCCTTGCAAAGATCGAAACCAGGCTGCCGCCGAAGCCAAGTGCCACAAGCGGGGCAATCGAGTGAACTTCTCCTGCCTGAGCATCCCATGTCAGGACGGTATAGAAACCCGCGATTGCTGTAAGGGCCAAGCTGGCAACCAGCATGCCGGTTACCGAGCCGCCGCGGAATGCCATTTTCAGGCCCGCTGCAAGACCGCTCTTGGCGGCTTCGGCAGTGCGGATATTTGCGATTACTGAAACCCGCATTCCGATGTAGCCGGCCAGATAGGAAGCAATGGCACCTATGGCAAAGCCGATGGCTGTGCTCGTTCCTATGGTGTCGGAATAAAACTGGCTTAAATAAAGTATGATGAAGATCACCACGCCCACGAGCGCCATGCTTTTCAACTGGCGGTGCAAATAAGCTATGGCACCTTCCTGAATCGCATTGGCGATTTCGCGCATTTTTTCCGTACCGGTGGGTGCGCTCTTGATTATGCCGGCCACGATCAGGGAATACAGAATCCCGATCAATCCAATAATTGTACAAGTTAGCGGAATATTCTCCAGTAGAACTTCCATGCCTACCTCCCTAAGACTTTAGGTTAATAATAAGAGATCCTAAACAACCTTCCTTTGATTAAACCGATTCATTGCCTCATTCAGGCCATTTCGTATCATTGTAAGCACGGCATCTTCGGCGTTGCTCAAAGCGGTTTCAAAGAGCTCTTTCTCCTCGTCCGTGAGCCTTCCGAGCACGTAATCAGTAACATCTGCCGGCGGCTCCGGGCGTCCGATGCCGATGCGAAGCCTGGGAAAATTGCCGGACCCAAAGGCTTCAATGATTGATTTGACCCCGTTGTGTCCTCCGTGACCTCCTTTCTCTTTGATTTTGATTTTTCCTTTTTCTATATCTATATCATCGTGTATAACCAGAATGTTTTCAATCGGGATGTCAAAGTATCCCGAAAGCTGGCAGAGGGGAGGGCCGCTGCGGTTCATGTAGTCCCGGGGTTGGGCCACAATGATTTTGCTGCCCCCGTATACGCCGGTTCCGTATTTATTCTTGAATTTTTTTTTATCAATCAGGATGCGGCAGCCATCTGCAACTTTTTCTGCTGCCATGAAGCCCACATTGTGCCTGGTAAACCTGTATTTCCTCCCCGGGTTGCCGAGGCCCGCAATAAGCCACTTGGAGGCATTCATTATTATTCCGTTGATTCTGATTCTTCGCCACCGGCACCTTCGGTTCCTTCTTCGGCCCCTTCGCCTTCTTCAAGTTCTTCTACTTCAGCCTCCTCTTCCGGTGCTTCCATCTTGGGGCTTACTACTGTAAGAATAGTAAAATCTGCGTCATATGGAATTTCCACACCTTCTGCAAGAGGTATTTCGCTAACGTGCACCGAGTCGCCCACATCAAGCTCGGATATATCTATTTCAATCTGTTCGGGTATATTTGCAGGCAGGCAGTAAACCTCTAGTTCACGCCTGATGATCTGAAGGATTCCTCCTTCATCAACACCCTTTGATGTGCCGGTGGTGGTTACCGGCACCATGGTGGAGAGTTTCTGGTCCATTTTGATTTCATAGAAATCTATATGAATGTAATGATCTTTTACCGGATCACGTTGGAATTCCTTGATCATTACCGTGCGCTGGCTTGTGCCGCTGTTTCCCACCATCAGGTTAATAAGCCCCTGGCTGAATTGCGGACTGTTAAACATTCTTTCCAGTTCCTGGACGCTCACCGACAGCGGTTGAGAGTCTATATCCGAGCCGTAGAGAACTGCGGGAATGCGTCCCTGCTTTCTTAAAGCCCGGGCGGCGCCTTTTCCGGTTTCGCGGCGTGTTTGTGCGTTTAGTTTTACAATATCCAAGGTTTGTCCTCCGCTATATTTTCTTTTTATTTATTATATTTATATGAACAGAGATGTAACGGAATCGCCTGTATGGCTTCTGTAGACAGCCTCTGCAAACAGCTTTGCTATGCTTAGCACCACTATCTTTTCGCAGGTTTTAGGCTTACCTGTAAGAGGTATAGTATCGGTTACCACCAGGGATTTGATGGCCGAATTATTAATGCGGTCCACAGCGGGTCCCGAAAGGACCGCGTGGGTGCAGCAGGCGTGAACTTCCTGGGCTCCGTCGGCCTCAATGGTGTTTGCCGCCTCTGTAAGGGTTCCGGCGGTATCCACCATATCATCGAGAATAACGGCTTTTTTCCCTTTAACATTGCCTATTACTGCCATGGCCTTGGCCTGATTGGGGGCCGAGCGTCTTTTGTCTATGATGGCCAATCCCGCGTTAAGTCTTTTGGCAAAAGCCCGTGCCCGCTCCACACCGCCTGCATCGGGTGAAACAATAACAAGGTCGTCTGAAAAGTTATTGCGCATGTATTCTATCAGTATGGGAGCTGCAAACAGGTTGTCCACCGGAATATCAAAGAATCCCTGGATCTGGCCTGCATGCAGATCCATTGTTATCACCCGGTTGGCTCCGGCCGTGGTAAGAAGATCTGCCACAAGTTTTGCGCTTATGGGAACCCTGGGCGCCACTTTTTTGTCCTGCCTTGCATAGCCGAAATAAGGAATAACCGCGGTGACCCGTTTGGCAGAAGAGCGTTTGAAAGCATCTATCATCAGCAGCAGTTCAATCAGATTGTCGTTTACAGGATGGCAGGTGGACTGGATGACGAATACGTCCTTTGCCCGGACATTATCATCTATCTCAATCTGGACCTCTCCGTCGCTGAAACGCTTGACTTTGGCATTTCCGAGCTGGCGGTTTAAATAACTGCATATGGACTCGGAGAGTTCCGGATTTGATGAGCCCGCAAATATGATATATCCGTTGTTATCTGCTTCCATGCTCTCCTCTGGGCGGTTGGGGTTATTATTGGAACCGTTTGCAAGTTGGCTGGGGCGGGAGGATTCGAACCTCCGAATGCAGGAACCAAAATCCTGTGTCTTACCGCTTGACGACGCCCCAGCAGCCCGTTTATTCGTGAGCCTGGGCGGCCGCACAGCTTGTGTTATGCAAGCAGCTGCGTAAGAAACACCCGCCAGCGGCTGCGCCCGGATAATTTAGCGTATGCGTTTTCAGCCCCGTGCATATCTTTAAATATTCCGAAAACCGATGAACCGCTCCCGCTCATCAGGGCTCCCTCAGCCCCGTATTCAAGCAGGATCTGCTTTGCCTCCCCGATTTCCGGACACAGTTTTATTGCTGCCGGTTCAAGCGCATTAAAAAGGTGCCTTGATATCCCGGCGACCCAGCCCGGTTCAAAAATAATCTTTTTATTGATTTTTTCGGGATTTGTCAATGCCAAATTAAACTTTTTATATACGCTGCCGGTGGGCAGGGGGCGGCCGGGATAAATTACAACCAGCGGCATATCGGTAAGACCTTCAACTGGGGTGAGCTTTTCCCCTATGCCTTCAGCTGCTGCAGGACTGCCGAAGATAAAAAACGGTATGTCGGCTCCTATCCCGGCGGCTATCTCTGTTAGCCTTTCAGGGGAAACCGGGTTTCCATAATAACGGTTTAATCCGCAGAGCACTGCTGCAGCGTTGCTGCTTCCTCCGCCGAGTCCTGCTCCCACCGGTATTTGTTTTTTTATGGATATAAAAAGTTTATCGGGGGTTATATCTGCTTCTTTTAAAAACGCCTCGGCTGCGCCAAAAGCCAGGTTGTCCCTGCCCGAAGGTACATCCGGGTGATCACAGGCAACTGTCAGGTTGCCGGCAGTATCCGGCTGGTCGAATGAAAACCGGACGGTATCACGGATCCCGATGCAGCACATCAGGGAAATAAGTTCATGATATCCGTCCGGCCGTTTTCCTGTTATATCCAGGTAAAGATTGATTTTTGCAGGAGTTTTGATTTCCACTTATTTTGTCAGTTTGATGATTGTAATTCCCATGCGGGGCCGGATTACATAAAACTGCAAAAGATCGCCTTCATCGGCCTTGGCCACCTTTTCCCTGAATTCTTGTGCCGATTTTACAGGTTCGTGGTTTATTTCCTTTATTACATCGCCTCTCCGAAAGCCTGCCGCTTCAGCCTTGCTGTCTGATTCTACTTCTCTGACAATTGCGCCTGAGGTATCCCGCAGGTTTAATTGCTGGGCAATATCTTCGGTTACATCCGAAGCCGTAATACCGAGTCCGGCTTCACCGGGTTCCTCGGGCTCCCGCCGGTCTTCTTCTGCCAGTCTCTGCTCGTCTCTTTTTGAGAGAGTTACCTCCGTGGTCCGGGTTTTGTCTTTGCGGACAAATTCTATTTCAGCCTTCTGCTCGGGCTTCATATCGGCTATAGTGCGGCTTAGTTCCCTCGGGGAGTTCACCTCTTTGCCGTTTACGGAAACGATGATGTCATTTTTTTTAATACCCGCCTTGTCTGCGGGATCACCGGGAAATACCTGGGTTACAAGGACCCCTTTTTCCGTGCCGTAGTATTCTTTCAGATCGTCATTTAACTCCTGGATTCCCACGCCGAGCCATCCCCGGGTTACTTCGCCCTTGTCTTTAAGCTGGTCTATGATATCGCCGGCCATCTTCGAGGGTATGGCGAAACCAATCCCTGTGCCGCGAGCCACTATAGCGGTGTTTATTCCTATGACTTCGCCTTTCATGTTTAGAAGCGGCCCGCCGCTGTTGCCCGGGTTAATGGATGCGTCTGTCTGGATAAAATCATCATATGGTCCGGCTCCGATAACTCTTCCTTTGGCGCTTATGATTCCCGCTGTTATCGTATGATCGAGGCCGAAGGGGTTTCCGATTGCCAGAACCCATTCCCCTGTACGCATTTTGTCTGAATTGCCGAGCTCCAGCACGGGAAGTTCATCGTCGGTATCTATCTTTATTAATGCAAGGTCGGTATTAGGGTCGGTTCCTATGATCTCAGCGTCGTATTCCATGCCGTTTTTGAGCTTGACCTGGATTTCGTCAGCGTTTTCAATCACGTGGTTGTTGGTAACTATGTGGCCCTGCCTGTCCATGATAAACCCGGAACCCAGACTTCTCTGTTTAAACTCCCGGGGATCCTGGCGGCCGAAGAAGCGCTCGAAGAACTCGTCAAAAGGTTGCCGGCTGTCCGGTCCCCCCTGCGGGCCCTGGGGGCCAAAAAAGTGCCGGAACAGCTGAGTACCGCCCTCTACGGTTTTCACTGTTCTTATGTTAACCACCGCGGGGCCGGCCTTCTCGGCAAGTTCGGTAAAACTTGCCGGGAATTCCGAGGTTTTTTCCGTCCTGGCTCCCGCCGCTGCGGCGGCATTATTTTTCGGGGTAATAATCAGTCCGCACGTAATAATTAAGGCTGATGCAATTATAATGGTAAGCCATGCACCTGGTTTGCGAAAGAATTTCATAGTCTCTTCGCTCTCCTTTCGGTTTGCCGGGTCTGTCCGAGCCTCCGGATTATTTGCCTTCGGTCTCTTTTACATATAATAACCGTAATTCATATAGCACATTTGTCAACAACCGCTGTTCCTCATCAGTAAGATTGCCCCTGGTTTTTTCCTCAAGCATTGCTATAACGTCTATGGTCTGTTTTGCCACCGGAAGGTTTTTGGTTGTTGTTCCGGTCGTCGGATCGGCATGCTGGCCGAGATGCACCAGAACCGAGGAGTTAAGCGACAGAATAAAGGTTGTGAAATTTACTTCCGGCATCATGTATTCTGAGCGCCCTGTATTGTTTTTTTCCGTGCCGTTTTGTGCCATATTTTATTCTATCCCCTGTTTGTTGTTATAAATCCAAAGCGCAAATTACTAATTTGTTTCGTATTTCAATATTCTGGTTTTGAGTTTCTCCTTATAATTCAAGAGTTTTCACAGTTTTTACCTGGGGCTGAGCCCGCAGGGCTTCGGCCACCTCATCGGGAATCGGGGTGTTGGTGCGGAGCAGTATTATGTTGTGCTCACCGTCGACTTCCTGGCCAACCTGCATCCTGGAGATGTTTATTCCGTGTTCGCCCAGTGTGATGCCGATAGACCCGATTGCGCCGGGTTCGTCCCTGTTATGGATCAGCGCCAGATGCCCCTGGGGAATTATTTCTATTCTGAAGTCATCTATCCTGACAATGCGGGGATCGTTTTTGCCGAATACAGTGCCGGCAACGGTTGATGTCTTATCCGTGCCTGTGACCTTGGTGGTAATCAGGTGTAGAAATTCCGCCGCCTCGGCTGTGCTTGACTCCGTAACCCTGATTCCCCGCTCCTTTGCCAGGTATTGCGCATTTATTGCATTTACCTCGTCACCGAGACGGTATGAAAGAAGGCCCTGGATGAAGGCGGATGTAACCGGCATCATGTCATAGCCGAAGAAATTCCCGTTGTACCGGATGTCAATTTCTCTTAGCTGTCCGGCAACAAACTGGGCCTGCAGCCGCCCCATTTTCTCTGCAAGCTGGATAAACGGACTCAGTTGTTCAAGTGCTTTTCCCGAAACCGAGGGAACATTGACTGCGTTAACCACGTTGTTGTTTTTAAGGTATTCTATGATTTGGTTGGCAACAGCCACTGCCACATTGGTCTGGGCCTCGAAAGTCGAAGCCCCGAGATGGGGAGTGACAACCACGTTGTCAAGCCCCAGCAGGGGGTTATCAGGGGACGGGGGCTCTTCTGAGAAAACGTCAAGGGCCGCCCCGGCTACCTTGCCGTTTACAAGAGCTTCGTAAAGTGCTTCTTCATCAACAATTCCGCCCCTCGAACAGTTTATTATCATTACTCCGTCTTTCATCGCGGAGATGGCCTGTTTGTTTATCATAGCAGCCGTGTCCTTGTTTTTCGGCACATGCAGAGTAATGTAATCGGATTCTGCGTAGAGTCTGTCAAGATCAATGCATTCAAACCCTTGTTTTTCAATGGCTTCCGGCTGCACTACGGGGTCATAGACGGTCACGCGCATTTTTAAGCCTCTTGCCCGGTCTGCCACCACTGATCCGATTTTGCCGAAACCTATAACCCCTATGGTTTTATCGCAGATCTCCCGGCCCATGAGCTTTTTTTTCTCCCATTTGCCGGCCTTAAGAGATGAAGTACCCCGGGGGATATTCCGGGTCAGCGACAGCATGAGAGCAAGGGTGTGCTCAGCGGTGGTGACGACATTTCCTCCCGGAGTGTTCATTACCACAACACCCTTGCGGGTGGCCGCCTGTGTATCTACATTGTCCAGGCCGATTCCTGCGCGGCCAACGACTTTGAGGTTTTCCGCGGCTTCGAGAAGATCCTCGGTTACCCTGGTTGCGCTCCTTATTATCAGGGCGTGATAAGGGGGGATAACCGATTTTAGTTCCCCCGCCGAAAGCCCGGTTTTGACGTCAACTTCGAACCCTGCGGTTTCAAGTATTTCTATGCCGGCTTCGCCTAGATTGTCGCTGATAAGAACTTTCATTTTCCAACCTCCATAACCTTCAGGGCTCATTTTTCGTTTTTCTTTATTTCCTCAATTGTATTTTCCACAATTCTGCGGATTTCATCCCTGCGCTGCGGCGACAGGGCCTCAAAGCGCATTACCAGGGCGGGCTGGGTATTTGATGCCCGAACAAGGCCCCATCCGTCGTCAAAAACTATTCTTACTCCATCAATATCAATTACTTCATATTTTTTCGATAAAAATTTTTTTGCCTCTTCCACTACACGAAATTTTACATCATCCGGGCAGTCCACCCGAATTTCGGGAGTGCTGTAAGTCTCGGGCACCCCATCGAGCAGTTTATCAATGGTCTTTCCTGTGGAAGAAAGGATTTCCAGCAGCCTGCAGGAGGCATATATAGCATCGTCAAATCCGAAATATCTGTCTGCAAAAAACATGTGCCCGCTCATTTCCCCTGCCAGGGCGGCGTTTTCCTCTTTCATCTTCTCCTTGATCAGGGAATGTCCGGTTTTCCACATAACTGCCCGGCCGCCGTGTTTTTCTATGTCGTCATACATGGTCTTGGAGCATTTGACCTCGGAGATGAAAGTGGCCCCGGGTTTGCGGGACAAAATTTCCCTTGCAAATATCATCATGAGCTGATCGCCGTATATTATCCTTCCCCGGTGATCCACAACACCAATGCGGTCTCCGTCGCCGTCATATCCGATCCCCGCATCAAGGCCCTTTTCTTCTACCAGGGCGGTGAGATCTCTCAGGTTTTCGATCACAGTGGGATCCGCCTCATGGTTGGGAAACCGGCCGTCGGGCTCGCAGTAAAGTTCATGGACTTCGCAGCCGAAGCTTTTTAGCGCTGGTACGGCCACAACCCCTGCGGTTCCGTTGCCCGCGTCAATTCCGACTCGTATGGGTTTCTCAATTGCGATGTTGTTTTTTAAGTAATCCCGGTAGGGGGTTATAACCTCCGCATCTGCGACAGACCCTTCTCCTTTTTCAAAATCGCCTTTTTCGATTGTTTTCCGTATTTCCTGGATCTGATCACCGTGGACCGAATCGGTGCCCCGGCAGATTTTAAAACCGTTGTACTCGGGTGGATTGTGACTTGCGGTTACCATGACCCCGCCGTGCGTATTTAAATGCCGGATGGAAAAATACAGCACCGGGGTGGGACACATGCCTGTATTTATTACATCACAGCCTGTTTCCTTAAGACCGCGTATCATTTTTTCGGTATATTTTTCCGAGGTCAGCCGGCAGTCCCGCCCCACGGCTATCTTTGTGCAGCCGCGCCGTCTCATGTAGGTGCCGATGGCTTTTGCAAGTATGAGGACATCCTCGTCATTGATGTCCTTGTCAGCAATTCCCCGAATATCGTATTCCCTGAAAATCTCCGGATTCACTTCTATGTCTCCTCCTTGTATTTTATCCCTTTATTACAGCAACCGGCCGAAGTTTCGCCACCTTTTTTGAAATTCCGCAGCCGTGCACCACCTCCACCACTTCGGCGACATCCTTGTAAGCCTCGGGCATCTCTTCTGCCATGGTTGATTTGCCGGAGGCTTTGACAATAACACCCTTTTCTTCCAGCTCACGGCTTAACGATCTTCCCCTGGCCGCTTTTTTGGCGGCTTTGCGGCTTAATACCCGTCCAGCACCGTGGCACGTAGAGCCGAAGGTTTCATCCATTGCTTCCCGGGTGCCGACAAGGACATAGGATGCGGTGCCCATGTCCCCGGGTATAAGTATGGGCTGGCCCACGGGACGGTAGGCTTCGCAAAGGGCCGGATGCCCAGGGGCAAATGCCCGGGTGGCGCCTTTGCGGTGAACGCAGACCTTTTGTTTTAAACCCTCGATGGTGTGTGTTTCAATTTTTGCTATATTGTGGCATACATCGTATACCAGCCGCATTGCAAGATCCCTTGGACTGATGCCCAGAGTAGTCATAAACGTCTCTGCTGCAATGTGCATGAGAATCTGTCTGTTTGCCCATGCAAAATTTGCCGCGCACGCCGTTGCCCTGTAATAAGCCCGGCCTTCGGCTGAATTGATCGGCATGCATGCAAGCTGACGGTCCGGAAGTTTTATTCCCGTCTGGCCGACCTTTTTTGTCATGGCTGCAAGAAAATCATCACAGATCTGATGCCCCAGCCCCCTGGAGCCGGTATGTATCAGAAGTGTTACCTGGCCGGGCCTTAAACCGAAAGCATCCGCAGCTTCGGGGCTATATATCTCGTCCACCACCCCGATTTCCATGAAATGGTTGCCCGAACCCAGGGTGCCGAGCTGGCCGCGTCCCCGTTCCAGGGCCCGGGAGCTGACTGCCGAAGGATCCGCATCAGACATGCACCCGCCGTCCTCAGTACGCTCCTCGTCCACGGGTTCGCCGTAGCCCCGTGCAATCGCCCAGGGGCTTCCCTGCCTGAGCACCTTTTTAAGCTCGGCCTCTGAGAGTTTTAATGGCCCCCTTGAGCCCACCCCCGAGGGGATATCGCGCTGCATGAAAGTTGCCAGCCGTTCCAGCCTGGGGCGAACTTCGGATTCCTCAAGTCCGGTTGCAGCCAGCCTGACTCCGCAGTTTATGTCATAGCCTACTCCTCCGGGAGAAATCACGCCGTTATCCATGTCAAATGCAGCCACCCCGCCTATTGGGAACCCGTATCCCCAGTGAATATCTGGCATTGCCATGGCGCAGCCGACTATACCCGGGAGCTGAGCTACGTTTACCAGCTGCTTAAATGTTTCCTCTTTTTTTACGGCTTCTATAAGTGAGCTGCTTGAATATATCCTGGCCGGCACGTTCATGGCGCCGGTTTTTTTTATTTCCCAGCGATACTCGTCTTTTCTTTCCAGTTCCATGAGAAGCTCCTGTGATGCTCTATACGTCGAATATCACGGTGGCCTCCCAGCCGCCGTTTTTATGAGTCACTTGTGCGCAGTGATACGTGACCGCCTTTATATCCGTATCTATAGCGTGTCTTTCCGGGTTAAACCCCTCTGCAGAGACCTCGGCTTTCAGCCCGGTTTCAGCGATGTCAAGTATTTCAGTGGATTTTACCAGGCATTGCTCCACGTTCCATATAAGCAGGAGTTCTCTTAGCCAGTTGACAAACAGATCGGTCCGGTCAGCACCTTTCGCATAAATTTCCCTGGTTTCAGCAGGAACCAGTTTTTTTGTGTCAGTTATCATTTCAAACATGGCGCGGGCTGCTTCGGTGAACAGCTTTTCAATGCTTTCGGCCCATACCCTTATTCCGGTGTCAGCCGTGTGATCAATGATATCGTATGGCATCAGCCGCTTTTCCAGGTGATTTTCCCGGTGTTTTGGGTATGATATCCGCCCATGGCATCAACCCTTTTGATAAACGCCCCGGACCTGATAACATCGAGCATGGTCGCGATGCGCCCGGAGTCGAAAAAATCCTCCGGAATTACAAGTTCATAGGATTCTGTGGCAACCGGTACAAAATCGAGCCCGAGAGCCGCGGCAGCCGCATGGATGCCGAGCCCCGCATCCGCGCTTTGGCTGAGCACGGCTGCTGCCACCGCCATGTGAGTATATTCCTCTTTTTCGTATCCTTTTATGGAATCAGGATCAATTCCTGCTTTCCTTAGATGATAATCAAGCAGCACCCTGGTTCCCGAGCCTGACTGCCTGTTTATAAATATAATATCTTCTCCTGCCAGATCTTTTATGCACGAGATTTTTTTTGGGTTGCCCGGCGCCACTATAAAACCCTGTTCCCGCTCGGCAAGCCTTACCAGCCGAACCTTTTTATCCGGCAGATATCTTTTTATGTAGGATATGTTATATGATCCGTCGTTTTCATCGAGCAGGTGGGAGCCTGCAAAGTGGCACAGGCCGTTTTTCACGGCCATCAATCCTCCCATGGAGCCCACGTGGCTTGAAGATAAGGTAAATCTGCTGCTTTTCTCCCTTATCATGTCGGCTATCACGTCTATGGTGTTATCGTGGCTGCCCACTGCCACTATGGTGTCCTCCACCGACCTTCCGGATTTAAGAAGCAGGACAGGTGTCTTTTCGTGCTCGCGTATTCCTTCCTTGTCCGCCGATAACCTTATTATTCCGTCTGCTTCGGTTATGCTGGTAATAGTTCCCGCCCCCCGGGGCAGGGGGGTGGCAACAATGCGGCCGCCCACGCTGCCGAGTTTGACCCTGATAAACTGCTCCATGCCGAGTTTGCCTGCTATTTTTTTCGTGGGCTCGGCTTCCAGGGTGTCCTGTTCAGGCTCCGGCTGACCCAGCATTGACGTTATTAAAGGGACCACAAATTGTTCAAAGGCCAGGATCGCGGATACCGGGTAACCGGGTATACCGAAAGCCGGCTTGCCGTTTATTTCTCCTATTACCAAGGGCTTGCCGGGCATCATGGCAACTCCGTGGACCAGAACCCTGCCGAGCGAAGCGATCACCTCTCTTGAGAAATCCTCACTGCCGGCCGAAGATCCGCCGGTGATAAGGATTATGTCAAATTCATCTGAATCTGCGGCTTGTTTTGCGGACTGCATTATTTTTTCGGGATCATCCGGCAGGATGTCCCGTCGTGTGTATGTTGCCCCGTATTCTTCAGCAATTTTGCCCAGTACGTGAGTATTGGATTCAATGACCCTGCCAGGGGCAAGATCCCCTGAAACATTTGTGTAGTCCACCAGTTCCGGGCCGGTGGGAATAAACAGCAGACGGGGTTTTTTTATGACCGGGACCTCGGTTATGCCGCCGCCCATAAGGGCTCCCGTGCAGTACGGTGTAACCTTGTGATGTCTGGGAAATAGCAGTTCGGTTGCTACAATGTCTTCGCCCATGCGGCGTACGTTCTGCCACGGAAAGGCCGGAGCCTCGATCCTGATCCTTTTTTCTTCTATTATTTCAAGCTCTTCAATCATGATGACCGCATCGGTATTGCGGGGCAGCACGTGACCGGTGTTGACGAACACGGCCTCTGTGCCGATTTCAAGGGTCCTGGGATTTGCTTCGTTTGCGCCGAAAGTTGTTTCAGCCTTTACTGCGACCCCGTCCATGGCCGCAGAATTAAAATTCGGCGAGGAAAGCCTTGCATAAACAGGCCTTGACAGCACCCTGCCGACCGCGGCTGTTACGTCAACGGTCTCTCCGGCAGCCCCGGGTCCGGGGTCGATTTCCCTGAAGAGAATCTGTCTTGCCTCCTCCGGTGTTTTCATCTTAAGATATATGTTGCGTGAGCTGCCCATCTGCCTGCCTTTTTTATAATCTGTCTTTATGAAAATTGACCCGGAATAATAACTTCAACCTGTTCACCTTTTTCAAGGCCCTCTGTGTTGATATGGACTTCTATCAGACCGTCTGCTTCCACCATGGTCCTGATAAGGCCCGCGGGACCCGGAATCGGCTCTGCGTAATACACGTTTTTTTCTTTTATTATGCGGGTTCTGACAAATTCCGTGCGACCCTGGACAGATGATATGTTTCTGGTCAGTACTGCCGGGATTCTGTAATTTCTTTCTGAAAATAATGCATTTCCCGCAATATGTCCAATAAAGGGGGCCACTATCCGGTCAAAGACAACCATGGCAGAAGCGATCTGCCCGGGAAGTCCCCATATTGGTTTGCCAGCGGCTTTTGCCAGAATGGTTGGCTTTCCCGGGCGCACCGGTATTCCGTGGACCAGGATTTTGGATTCAGGCAGGGCTGCAATCACATCCAGGGTCAGATCCCTGGTTCCCACTGAGCTGCCGCCTGAAATCAGGATCATGTCGGTTTCCTCAAGAGCGCGCCCGCAGGTTGCAAGCAGCCGGTCGTAATCGTCCGGAACTATACCGTATGCCACGGGATGAGCGCCCGCCTTTGTCGTCCAGCCCGAAAGGGAATAAGTGTTTACATCCCTTATTCTGCCAGGCGGCGGTGCATGATCAATCCCCACAAGTTCGTCCCCTGTTGAAATTATACCTGCTGCGGGCTTTTTAAACACCGTAATCCGGCTTTTGCCAAGAGCTGCAAGCAGCCCCATTTCCTGGGGACGGATCGGTGTGCCTGCTGAAAGAACTTTGCTGCCTTTTGAAAAATCCTCGTCTTCTGCAACAATGTTTCCCCCCGGTGCAACGCTTTTGTAGACTTCAAGGGAGGTTTCATCAAGTTCTGAAGCATGCTCCATCATTACGACCGCATCCGCCCCCTCAGGGAGCATCCCTCCGGTTGCTATGCGCACGGCCTGGCCGTGGCCGATCTTCAGGGAGGGGGCGGCGCCCATTTCAATTATGCCTGAAACGCTGAGATAGGCAGGACCCGACTCTGATGCTCCGAAGGTGGAGGCCGCCCGAACCGCATAGCCGTCCATTGTGGCCCGGGCAAAGCCGGGTATGCTGATTTCGGAAATTATATCTTCTGCCAGTATTCTTCCGCAGGCTTCCTGAAGGTCGACGGTTTCGGTGCCCACGGTATTGAAATCGGCCATAAGTTCGAATACCTGCTCTATTGGAGTGACTGTAAAAAATTCCTTGCCCATGGGTGGTATCCTGTTTTTCAGCTTTGAGATTACGGGGTCTGCCGGGTGATTTCCTTTTGTTCAAGCAGGTCGGGGTGCATGGCACCTTCGGCAATACCCGTGACCGGACCGGTCATGAAAACGGAATAATCGTCCTGGATGCGGATTTCTAATTTTCCGCCCGGCATGTGAACAGTAATTTCATTGCCGCATAAACCGAGTTTCCGGGCCACGGCTGCAGAAGCAGAAGCGCTGGAGCCTGAAGCAAGGGTATATCCCGCTCCTCTTTCCCAGATTTCCACAGCCATGTTCTGTGTGTCCATTATTTTAGCAAACTGGACGTTGGTGCGGTTTGGAAACAGGGGATGGGTTTCGATTAAAGGCCCGAGTCTGCGGGTTTGAGTCTCTGAGATTTCGGGTTGTATGATAATGCAGTGCGGATTTCCTATGGTGGCCGCGCAGAAGGTAAGTGATTCCCCGTCTGCTTCAAGTATTTCGTTTATAACTTCCCGCTTTTCCCCTGCAACGGTTATCTGTGTGCTGTCAAAGCTTACGGTTCCCATTTCCACTGAAACCGTGCGCCCGGAGTCCATGACTTTTGCGGTAACCCCGCCACCCCTGGTCATAATCTTAAAAGGCTTTTCCGATGATACCAGGCCGCGGTCATAAAGGTATCTGGCAAAAATGCGAAGCCCGTTTCCGCTTTTTTCAGCCTCGCTTCCGTCCGGATTATAAATAAGCACGGACAGTCCGCCGTTTTTCTCCGGTACGGGGCCCAAAAGTATTCCGTCTGATCCCAACCCGCAGTTTCTGTGGCATATAAGCCTGATTTTTCTTTCATCAAGCTTCTCTTTGAATTCCTCCGGGTTTATTACGATATAATCGTTTCCCAGCCCGTGGTACTTGCTAAACTTCATAATCCGTTCCCCCTGCGCGCTGTTTGCATCCTAAGTACATCCTTCTATCTAACAATCCTTGTCCCCTCATACAAGAAAATTGCTTTGTCCGCATACAAATTATCAGGATGCAGGCCAAGGCGGGGCAGTCTTTTCGTTCGCTGCATTCGGGCCTGGCATCTGCACGGCGTGCTTCGCCGCGTCCGGCGAACTCATGCACTATCGTGCGCTCAGACAGCGCCGGCCGCTACGGCTCCGCCCGCCGGCAGATGCTTTACCGGCCCTCATGCAATTCTCCCTCAAAGACTTCCCCGCCTTGTCCGCATGGCCACCGCCTGCGGTATTGAAATTATTTACTTGACAATCAAACGTTTGTTTTATACATATGTTTGAAATTTTGCGCGCCCGGTTTTATAAGGGCCCAGGGAGTTTGATTTGTCGGATCATGCTGAAAATACGCGGCAGAGGGTGCTTGATCATGCAGAGAAGCTTTTTGCAGAAAAAGGCTTTACCGGTGTAAGCATTCGGGAAATCACCGCAATGGCGGACTGCAACCTGGCTGCAGTCAATTATCATTTCGGTGGCAAGAAGAAGCTGTATCTCGCTGTCTTCCGGGAACGGTGGGCAAAACGTGGGGGCAGGATCAGGCTGGCTTTTATGCGGGCCCTGGAAGGCAATGAAAATCCGTCCCTGGAAGACGTAGTCTCGGCAATGGCAAAAGCTTTCCTTGAAGGCCCTTTAACCGACACTGAGCGGCGCATACATATTCAGCTCATGCAACGGGAGCTTTCAGATCCCGGAGAGGCGCTTGACATGATAGTCGAAGAGGTCATGCGCCCTTTTATCCGGCAGGTCACAGAGCTTATAGAACCGCGGGTTAAAAGCAGCGTAAGCCGGCAGCGCCTTGAGCTCAATATATTGAGCATCATCGGGGTTTCTCTGTATTTTTTTCTTGCCCGGTCGGTTGTATCAGGAATTACAGGTAAAATCTATGACGGGAAATTCAAGTCCGAGTTGGTTTCCCATATAACCGACTTTTCCATGTACGGCATAAGGGCCCTTGCCGGGGAGGAGGGGAAATGAAGAAAAAGATCCTGTGCATGATCCTCCTTGCAATAGCTGCTGTTTTTGCGGCATCCGGCTGTATGCGCGTCGGCCCTGATTATAAAAGGCCTGATCCGGCTTTTAAGGTTCCTGATCAATATCGTTCGGCGCAAGACGATCAAACCGCGGATTACGTGCCGGCAGACAAATGGTGGGAATCCTTTGGCGAGCCGGAGCTTAACAGCGCGGTTGAAGCCGCTGTAAAAAATAACCCGGATGTTGCAGAGGCGGCCGCGGGCGTCATGGAGGCAAGGGCCGCCATGCGCCAGGCAGATGGGGATCGTTTCCCTTCTGCTGACCTCGAAGCAGAGGCATCCAGGCGGAGAAGCTACCAGGAGGATCCTCGTACAGGTGAGACCGTGAGTGTGGAAACAGACACCTTCAGCCTTTCTGTCCCTGCTTCTTTTGAGATTGACCTGTGGGGACGTCTTGCCAGGGCAAGTCAGGCTGCGCGAACAGATCTCCTGTCCGCCGAGGAAAACAGAAGGACCGTTGTGCAGTCACTGGTTGCAGAGACCGCGAATCTTTATCTGCGGATCCGTCTTCTCGACTTACAGATCAGGATAACCCGGGACCTTGTCAAAAGCCATGAACAGAACCTGGAGCTGGTCGAGGACCGCTATCGCAGGGGGCTTGCCTCAACGCTTGATGTGAGACAGGCCAGAAGAGCCCTTGCACGGGCGGAGGCTGAACTTCCGTCCCTTTTGGAGTCAAGGGGCACGGCCCTGCATTCGCTTTCCATTCTTCAGGGTAAATATCCGGAAAGCAGGGAATTAAAAGAGGGGGATCAGATTGAATTTTCCCCTCTCCCTCCGGCCCCCCCTGGACTGCCTTCAGAGCTGCTTGCCAGGCGTCCGGATATAGGCGCTGCAGAGGCTTCCCTTGAAGCCGCATGCGCGCGTATCGGGGTTGCCAGGGCAAATCGACTGCCGCGCATATCTCTTACCGGCAGTTTCGGGTATACCAGCGATGAGCTGAGCGCGCTTTTAGAACCGGGGAACAGACTTGGCCGGATTGCCGCGGGCGGACTCCAGCCGCTGTTTGATGCGGGCGCAAGAGCTGCGGCAGAAGAAGCCGCCCGTGCCAGGTATGAAAAACAGGCCGCATCATATGCAAAAACAGTGCTCAACGCCTTTGCGGAGGTGGAAGACGCCCTTTTCGCAGGACATCGGCTAAGAGAGCACCGCGACCGCCTTGAAGAGCTTGTTTCGGAATCAGAATCCACCCTGGAAACCGCCATGGATCGGTATAGCAGGGGGCTTGTCAGCTATTTAAATGCCCTTGACGCCAGAAAAAGTCTTTTTCAGGCAGAGCTGGACCTGGTGCGGGCTGAATATGGAATTTATGAGAACCGCGTAGAGCTGCACAGGGCTTTGGGCGGCGGATGGGACAGGAATTTGGACCTTTACGGAGATGCTCATGAATAGACCCGGCAGGATTATCATTCACGCTGTGGCGGCCCTGGCTGTTCTGGGAGCCGGAATTGCGGGATTTTATGTGTTAAAATCCACCCGCGATGCTCCGCAGAGACATCAAAGGGGGGAGGCCCTGCCGATTGTTCGCATTGCGCCCGTTTCAATAAAAGATATTGATATGACGATAACTGCGGACGGCACGGTGAGTCCTTTGGCAGAGACGCGGATTGTGCCCCAGGTGTCCGGAAAAATCACCCGCGTATCCGAAAAACTAGTAAACGGCGGGGCTTTTGAAAAGGGAGAGCTCATGCTGGAAATAGAACCGGATGATTATGAAATTGCTCTCATTCTTGCCAGGGCCGGGCTCAGGGAGGCGGAAAGCAGCTACCGGACGGCTCTTGAAGAAAGCCGGGCAGCGGTAAAAGAATGGGAAAAGTTAAATCCCGGCACTGATCCTCCTGATCTGGTCGCCAAAAAACCCCAGCTTCAGGCCGCCATTGCCAACCGGGAGGCCAGGGAGGCGGACCTGGAAAAAGCCCGCTTAAATCTTGAACGCACAAAAATTTATGCGCCTTTTGACTGCAGGGTCAGCGAAGAACAGGTTGACCGGGGGCAGTACGTGTCCGCCGGGCAGGGACTGGCTACAGTGTTTTCAACCGGGGCTGCCGAAATCGTTGTACCGGTGGAAAGCAGGGACCTTGCCTGGATTGATATTCCGGGCTTTACATCCAGGGAGGATAAAGGCTCGCCTGTAGAGGTATGCGCGGATGTTGCGGGAAGACAATGTAGCTGGACCGGCGAAGTGATAAGGGTCCAGGGGAAAATAGATGAAAAAACCCGCATGGTAAACGTGGTGATAAGAGTTTCCGATCCTTACGGAACCCTTCCGCCGCTTGCCCCGGGCCAGTTTGCAGAGGTTGAGATTTCCGGCCGCACCATCCGGGATGCCGCAATAATCCCAAGGGCCGCTGTGCATGAAGAAAATACCGTATGGGCAGTGGATCCTGACTCCGGCAGGCTGTATATCAGAAACGTTGACGTGGCCTACATGGGCCGGCAGGGGGCCGTGATCCGCCATGGTCTCAAGACCGGCGAATCTGTGGCGGTTTCCCCGGTCAAGGGGGTAACCGACGGCATGGAGGTAAAGGCTGTAAATACAGGGCATGGAGACGATTCATGAGGTCTGTGATCTCCTGGTTTGCGGAAAATCACGTGGCAGCAAACCTTTTGATGCTGATTATACTGGTTGCCGGCGCCGTGATAGCGCTCGACATAAAGCTTGAGATTTTTCCTGAAACAGAGATGGACAAGGTCAGGATCAGTGTAGCATACCCGGGTGCCTCGCCCTCCGAAGTGGAGGAGGGGATTATCCGGCGCGTAGAGGAAAATGTGGCCGGCATCGAGGGCATAGAACGCATTGACTCTGTTGCAGGAGAAGGCCTCGGAAGCGTCACGGTTGAGGCCATGAAAGGATGGGACGTAAAGCGCCTTCTAGATGATGTCAAGTCGGAGGTGGACCGTATCACAACCCTGCCGGAAGAGGCCGAAGAGCCCGAAGTCCGCGAAGTAACAAGAAGGACTCAGGTTATAAGCATAGGCTTTTACGGGGAGGTGCCCGAATCAAGTCTTAAGCACCTTGTGCAGAAGGCAAAGGACGATCTTACGGGAATTGAGGGCATAACTCAGGCAGAACTTGCCGCGGTGCGCGACAGTGAAATCCACGTAGAGATCCCGGAAAAGAACCTTCGAAAATACGGACTGACCTTAAGGAGTGTCGCTGATGCGGTTTCCCGCAGCAGTCTTGATCTTCCCGCGGGCAGTGTTAAGGCCGAAGAGGGCGAGGTGCTGATCCGGGCCAAGGGGAGACGCTATTACGCGGGCGAATTCCGGGATATACCGGTGATCACCAGGCCCGACGGCACTGCGGTTCTCCTGGGCGAGATTGCCGAGCTGAGAGGGGGTTTTGAAGACGTGGACATGGCCGCCAGGTTTCAGGGCAAGCCTGCGGCCATTATCAACGTATACCGGGTGGCGGACCAGAGCGCCCTGGAAGTTGCAGAAAAGGTCCGCGATTACGTGGAGCAGGCAAGGGTCGGACTGCCAAACGGCGTTGACATGGATTACTACCAGGATATGTCTGTTATTTTAAAAAGCCGTATCCAGCTTCTGACAAAGAACATGTTCTATGGGCTTATCCTGGTAAGTCTTCTGCTCGGTCTGTTTTTAAACGCCCGGCTTGCTTTCTGGGTGACACTGGGCATCCCGATCAGCTTTGCTTTCGGCCTTATGCTGCTGCCCTACTACGGCGTCTCCCTGAACATGATCTCTTTGTTCGCCTTTATCATGGTGCTCGGAATCGTGGTTGATGATGCAATTATAGTAGGAGAGAACGTTTTCCGCAGGCAGGAGGAAGGTCTGGGACGGCTGAAGGCCTCTGTGGAGGGCTCCCTGCAGGTTGGGCGGCCGGTTATATTTTCCGTGCTTACCACGATGGTGGCTTTTGCCCCTTTGCTTGCCGTGGGCGGTAGCATGGGAAAACTCATGCGCGATATTCCGGTTGTAGTAATACTGGTACTTTTAGGCTCGCTTGTGGAATCGCTCCTGATACTTCCATGCCACCTTGCACGAAGCAGGGCTTCCGGCAGGAGACAGAAGCCCAAGATTATGACGCGCGTTCTCGGCTGGATTGTTGCAAAGCCTTATCACAAATGCGTGCAATTTGTAATGCGGTGGCGCTATGCCACTGTTGCCTCCGGTATGGCAATGCTTTTTATTATTTTTGGACTTTATGCATCCGGGAAGATTCAGTATACCTTTTTTCCCAAGGTTGAAGGCGATGTTCTTCAGTGTATGATCACCATGCCGTCGGGAACTCCCATGGAAAGAACAGAAGAGGTAGTGGAGTACGTGGAGAGATCCGCGGAAAAAATGCTTTCCAAAGAGGATGAAAAGCGCCCCGACTCTGCTTCCCCGCTTTTGGAGCATACTGCTTCTGTTATCGGCATGCAGTTCGGCGGCCATGGGGGTGCGGGAGATTCCGGGGGGCATCTTGCCCATGTGATTGTGCAGTTGCTGGAAGCCGAAGAGCGCGGGATCAGCTCGGCATTTTTAAATGACCTGTGGCGCAGGAAAGTCGGCGAAATTCCGGATGCCGAATCCCTGGTTTTCAGGAGCGAGATTCACAGTGCGGGCAACCCGGTGGAAGTGCATTTGTCAATGGATGAGCATGATCTTCTTCCTGATGCTGCCGATGAGCTCAAGGCCGAGCTGGAAAGCTTCTCCGGGGTATATGATATTGCAGACAGCTTTCTGCCCGGAAAGATGGAAATGCAGTTTGATTTAAAGCCCGAAGCCGCCCAGCTTGGCTTAAAACTCGACGATCTTGCAAGACAGGTGAGAAGCGCATTTTACGGGGCTGAAGCCCTGCGCTTTCAGCGCGATAAAAACGAGGTCAAGGTGCTGGTAAGATATCCTGAGAAAGAAAGACGCTCTCTTGGAAATGTTGAGCAGATGCGGATTAGGACGCCGGAAGGACATGAGGTGCCCTTTTCCAGGGTGGCAGAAGTAAAAATGGAGCGCGGCTATGCGAGCATAGAGCGTGCCAGGCGTCAGCGGGTAATCAAGATAACCGCCGATGTCGATGAAGACACCACCAATGCGAATGATGTGCGCAATTATCTTGTGGACAGGATTCTGCCGGAGATGAAAAGCAGATATCCGGGGCTTCGCTATACAATCGAGGGTGAAGGCCAGGAGCAGAAGCAGGTGCTCGGGGATGTGGGCAAGGGATTTATTGTTGCCCTGTTTTGCATTTATGCGCTGTTGGCTGTACCGTTTAGATCCTTTTCCCAGCCTTTTGTGGTTATGTTTGCCATACCCTTCGGAATGATGGGCGCGGTTCTGGGGCACATGCTGCTTGGCTACAATATTACCGTTATGAGCTTGCTGGGCATGGTCGGGCTTGCCGGTGTGGTGGTAAATGATTCACTGATACTTGTCCACAGAATAAATGAACTGAGGGGCGGGGAAGGCCTCGGTATTAGGGAGGCTGTAACAGAGGGAGGAAAGCTTCGGTTCCGGGCCGTCCTTTTAACCTCGCTTACCACTTTCGGGGGACTGACCCCCATGATGCTTGAAAAAAGCCTGCAGGCCAAGTTTCTTATTCCCATGGCCATCAGCCTGGGCTTCGGCATCCTGTTTGCAACCTTTGTAACCCTGCTCCTGGTTCCCTGCGGTTATGTAATCCTTGAAGACGTTCACCGGGCTTTGGGCAGGCTCAGGAGAAATCCGCGGCAGATCGGCTCCTGAACCTGTGATTTATATCGAGTTTTTCAAGGCTCATTCGTACCGTGTCAGCAGCCGGGGGATTTTTTTTAAGATATGCTTCAAAATAGGCAATCACTTCTTCTGGTTTCACCAATCCGCCCACAGGGACCACCGAGGAGATAATACGCTCGTGGATAATGGGGTGCAGGGGACGAAACGCTTCTGTGCTGTCCTTATACCAGTCCCACAAACAGGGCACCGCCGCCGGGTTTGTCGCCATCTGGGCCACCGGCACAAATTTGTTTCTATCAGGCACACTTTCGGTAACATAGGACAGGGCCTTTTTTACAAGTTTTTGATCTGAAAAACACCCCAGGGCCCTCAGGCAGTTTAGCCGGTCATGTTCCGATGTCGAAGTTTCAATTCTCCGGATAAGCCATTGAAAGGTTTTTTCATCCCCTGTCCAGGCCGCGGCCTGCATTACGCCCCGAATTATGTCGGGGTGGATGTCTTTATCCTCAGTGAGTTCTTTAAAACGCACAAGCGCGGTTTCAACCGTCCCGGATATTTCAAAAATTGCCGCCTGCCAGAGCAGGAGATTTTTCAGTCTTGTTATTCCGTGGGGTTCATCTGCCGCAGGCTCGGGGCTCAGCCTGTTAAGGGCCGCAGACAGGTGTATTGTTGCAGCGGCTGATACGGCCTGGCGGGCTTTTCCTTCGGTTATCAGCAACAGGGTGTGCAGATGATTCAGTTTGCCTGATACGGGCAGAGGGGCGGATTCGGTTTCGCAACATGTAAGATGCTTCAGGTATCCGGAAAGGCTGATCCTCTCTGATAAGGCCAGGGCGAACATGTCGTTTTCCAATCCCCACCTGTCTGCTTCAGGCAGGGTGCGGTTTCTGGTCATCTCCTCCAGGTGCTCAAGGTTGCCGTTGTCCATGTACATGACCCTGTAGAATCCCGACTGCATATCATTGACCTTATAGGCTTCCACATCCTCATCAAGCTCGACCCGCTCTTCCCTGGCATCAAATATGAAGGTCTTTTCCCGGCTTTCTCCTTTTTTGTTATAAAGGCGGATGCTTAAAGGAATCGGCCATACCCGGGTATCGGATGAGCCGGAAGGCAGGTAAGTGAACCGCTGCTGGGACAGCAGAAGGGTGTTATGCCTGCGTTGGGCAAATACAATGGGATGACCGGCAAGGGTGATCCATTCCTTCATTATATTTTCTATGGGCTTCCCGGATTTTTCCTCCATGGCTGCCCAGAGATCATTGCTTGATGCGCAACTGTATGCGTGTTTCTCCAGGAAGCCGCTTAATGCAGCCCTGAAGCCTTCATCTCCTACATAATTTTTTATCTGTCGCAGAATACTCCCGCCCTTGCTGTATATAACAGGGGCGGTGGAGCTGTTTATAACCACATGATCGCCTCCCCTGATCTCAATGGCGCTTGTATCAGTAAGCCCGTCGCGGCTTAAAGCAGAGCCGGTCTGGGATTCGAGAAATTCGTGCCATGTCTGCCAGTCTGGATGATAGGAATTTACCACCTCATAGCCGAAAAAGGTGGCAAAGCTTTCATTGAGCCACAGATACTTCCAGTCCGCCGGGGAGACCAGGTTGCCGAACCATTGATGCACTGTCTCATGCGCTATTACTTCGCAGATTCTTTCTTCGCTTTCCCCGGAGGTGTATTTGGGATCATATCTCACAAGATTTTCCCTGAATGTTATGGCGCCCCAGTTCTCCATTGCTCCGAAGGCAAAGTCGGGTACTGCTATCAGGTCGAGCTTGGGCAGGGGGTAGGGAATGCGGAAGTATTTTTCGCAATAGTGCAGGGCCTTTCTTGCAAAGGAAAGGCTGTAGTGAATGCCGTCTTCCATGCCCGTGACCACAGCCGCCCTGACACGCCTGTCTAATTCATCCGTGATAAAGCTGAATCTGCCCGTGCCGAAAAACAGCAGATAAGTGGACATGGGCGGAGTCTTTTGAAAGGTTACCCGCTTTTTGCCGTCCCGGTCTGCGGTTTCCGAGTCAACAGGCATATTGCTTACGGCTGTCAGGCTTTTGTCTATTACAAGGCTTAGTTCAAATTCGGCCTTTAACCCGGGATGATCCATGCACGGAAACGCTCGCCTGGCATCGCTTTCCTGGAACTGGGTCACGGCTAAGGTCTCGGAGCCTTCTTCGGTTTTAACGGTGCTCCTGTAAAAGCCTGCCATTTTGTCATTTATTCTGCCGTAGTAATGGATCCGGATTTCGATTTCGCCATCGGCTTCCCCGGGCAGATGTATTTCAAGGGTTTCTGTTTCCGGGTTTACCGTAAATCCGGATGTGGTCCAGTTGTTGCGCGATGATTTGTATTCACAGCGCATAATCGCAAGTTCCAGAGCGTTTAGCTCAATCCTGGCGACGGGCTTTTGCGCTTTCAGGATCAGGCCGGCGCTGCCTTTAAAATCACAGCGGTCAAGGTCCGGCTCTATGGTGATCCGGTATGATACCGGATAAATAGCGTTTTCAGGCTGCGGCATGTAAAAAACCTCCTTTTGCCGGTAAATGACACTTCAGGCATCCGCCTGGGGCGGAAGACATGAATCGGATTATTTTTCATGGATTGTCCTAAAATGAACATGTATACGGCATGAGTGCAAGTTTTTTTCTTGGATTTTGAAAAAAATGCGCGGATGTGCTTGCACATTTGTGATAAAGAATGATAATAAGATTACGGACATTGATATTTTTATTGAAAATTAGTTTGCTTTATAAGGCATTGTTCAAACAAGGACGCAAAAATGGAAGAGACAAAAAAGGTTAAAAAGGAAATAATGGTTTCTCCTCTGTCGTCCGATCTTGTGGATTTCGTCCTTGAACTTTCACCCCGGCAGCAGAGGGAACTGCTCTCGGAGTTAAAGAGCAGACGGGCAAGTGCGAGAAGAAAGTTTTCCAGGCGCCCTTACCGGCATACGGTTCAGTTTACGGTACAAGGCAAACTGTTCAACGGATTTTTTAAAAACGTAAGCGACAGCGGCGCCTATGTGGAGACCCTGAAATCGGATTTAAATCAGCTCGGGCCCGGAGAAAAGGTAACCATGTCTTTTGAGCATCCCTATAACAACAGGCACATCAAGCGGACAGGTGAAATCGCCAGAACCGGTTCCGACGGTATAGGCGTGCGCTTCCACAGCCTGCTGTAATCAGCCCAGCCACTAATTTCCAGCTCACTTAATTTTCCACGGGCAACTAAAAGATACGGGCAATACCTGTGTGCCGAACCGATAACCCCTGAATTGTTTCCCGACCGGGTTTGTGCTTGCAAATCCGGTTTTTTTCCCATAAAAAGACAGCATGAGTTACTTGTTTGATCCAAAGGTTACTGAAAGACGCCGGAGATTGACGGCCGGGAGAAAGGAACATCTCGTCCTCGAGCTGCAGAGACGGCTGATGGCGGATATGCTTCAGCCCGCATTCGCCAGAAGTCTTCTTGATATAGGCTGCGGCACCGGAGAAAGCCTTGTACCGTTTCTAAACAAGGGCATCGATCTTACCGGCATAGATCCCTGTGTTCACATGCTCGGCGAGGCGCGCAGGAATCTGGGAAACAGGGTGGAGCTCTACAAGGGCTATGCAGAGGACCTGCCCTTTGATGATAATTCGTTTAATTATACTGTTATCTTTTTGACCCTTGGGTTTTGCGAGGAGCCATTCAGGGCGGTGGAAGAGGCCTGCCGGGTCACCAGGGACCGGATTTTTATCGGGATAATAAACAAGTTCTCCCTGTATGCCGTCCAGTGCCGGGCTGTAAGGCTGTTAAAGCCGCATACAGGCACACAGCCAAGGCTTTTCAGTATCGGTGAGATCAGGCGGATGCTTTTCTGTCTTCTTGGAAGAGTTCCCCTTAAATGGCAAACAGTTTTCCAGGTACCATGGCTTCCTCACCCCCTGATACAAAGTATGGAGTCCACCGGGATATTCAGATCCAGCCCTTTTGGAGGATTCGCCGGGATGACGGCGGATCCGGTGCCCAGTTTCAGGGCCCAGCCACTTGCACTGAAATGTCGTATCCACCAGCCTGCACCCCGGGGCGAGCAGGTCGCAAGCTGCGCCGGGGATTATCGGGACGAAAAATTAGAGAATTGACAATCCGGGCTTGCGGTACCAGTATTAATTAAAAGCAAAGTTTCGGGAGGTAAGGTATATGGAAGCCCGGTTATACGAGCAGCAACAGGAAAAAAAAGTCAGGTGCAATCTTTGCAGCCATCGCTGCATAATCAAGGAAGGCGCTCGGGGCATCTGCAATGTAAGGGAAAACAGAAACGGGATACTCTATTCACTTGTATATGACCGGATAATTGCCAGGCATGTCGATCCCATTGAAAAAAAACCGCTTTTCCATTTTTATCCCTCAAGCCTGGCCTATTCCATAGGGACGGTGGGCTGCAATTTCAGGTGCAAGTTCTGCCAGAATGCGGATATAGCGCATATGGCAACAGATCATCAGGGAAGAATCATGGGCAAGACCTTTACCCCGGAGCAGATTGTGGAGGAAGCAGAGATTACAGGGTGCAGTTCAATTGCCTATACTTACACCGAGCCCACGGTTTTTTTTGAGCTTGCCTGTGATGCCGCAAAAATTGCACATGAAAAAGGCATTAAAAACGTCTTTGTCACAAACGGTTATATGACCGAAGAGGCTCTTAAAGAGATACATCCTTATCTGGATGCTGCCAATGTGGATTTAAAGGCTTTTACGGATGATTTTTACAAAAACTACTGCAGCGCAAAGTTGAAGCATGTCTTAAATGCCCTGGCAAAGATGAGGGAACTCGGAATTTTTCTGGAGGTTACAACTCTTTTGATTCCGGGCTTAAACGATGACGGAAAAGAATTAAAAAGCCTTGCCAAATACCTGGTCACCGAGCTCGGAGATACCACTCCGTGGCACATAAGCCGTTTTCATCCCACCTACAAACTTACGGACCGGCCGTCAACTCCCGTGGAAACGCTTAGCAGAGCCAGGGAGATAGGTCTTGAGCAGGGGCTGAAATATGTCTATACTGGAAATGTGCCGGGAGAAGCCACTGAAAGTACGTATTGCCATGAGTGCGGAGCCTGCGTCATTGCCAGAAGGGGTTTCACAGTGGTTGAAAACCGGCTGGAGGATAACAAGTGCCCGGAATGCAGTGCCCCGGTGTACGGAGTGGGGCTTTCGTAATTGACTTCATCGTTTCAGGCAACAAAGGACTGGAAAACTCTGCTGGCAGACAGCCTGGCCTCCCCCGCCGAACTGGCAGATAATCTGGGTGTTTCAAAAGAAGATATACGGGAAGCTGTGGTACCTTACCCGGCGCGGATAAATCCTTACGCACTGGACTTGATCCGCATTGCGGGGGCGGCAAGGTGCCTGTTATGCCGCAGTATGTAGCGGATCGAACCGACAGCCGGACAATGGTATACAATTTCGAAAAACAATGCTATAATTACCCGCTATAAAAAATGACCGCCAGAGACTGCGCTGATCGGAGTAAATAAAACAATATGGCCCAGCAGTGTGATACATTTACGGAATTTTCCCTGGCAGACAATTCCCGGCTTGCCATCCGAACCTTTAAGACCATTGCCGATGCAGCCCTTTTAAGGGGGCATTACCGTATGGGCGGACGTACGGGAAATACCCTGGAAAGCGCTTTGCGAACGCTTAGCCCCGAGATCTACGGCTCCATGAATGATCCCAGGAGCATCGAGCTAAAGGGGCTTGAATACGTTATAGACAGGCTGCCCCGGGGCATAGAAGCCTGCTGCAGGATCGTTATGACCGGCCAGGAGGATTACGAGGGGGCGAGTTTCGAGAAAATTATGCCGCTCAAGCGGCGCAGGCTTTCCTACAGAATCAGCCCCTCGGAGATGAGTTTTGTTATAACCCGCGGCCATAGCGAAATATACGATATCCTGACCCACATCACTTTTCTCTACATCGAGGCCAGGAAGGTTCAAAACAGGATGCGCGACGATTACGGCCGCATCACCACAGAGTGGCATGTACTGGAAAGGGATCTCTCCTGCAAGGACGATATGTGCGAAAGGGATCTTGACCAGGCTTTGTGGAATTTAAGCCTGCTCCTTGGCCGCACCTTTGACGATACAAAGTCTGCTTATCTGTACCTGGATAAAAGCAGCAGAGAGTCCAACGCAAACAGCGGGCTTTTCAATATCATATACAGCATGGGAAAAAAAGTGGACCGGGAGCTCAGTGAAAAGGACAACTCTGTTGAAGTGCATTTCACCCCTTCGCTGAGCGCACTTATATTAAATCGCACCCATGCCAGAAAATGGGCGGCCTCTGTCAAGTCAAGACTGTGCGAGCTTGGACTGGAAAAACGGCCTGTCCATATCATAAGCGCAAATATGCACAGCGTGGTAAACCTGTTATACGGTTATGCGGCAATGGGCGGGAAAGATTCCGGCTCCGGCTGCAAGGACATTTACAGTTTTGCAGGCCTTCTCAGAGAAAACGGTGATAAGGTCAACTCTTTTGCCTCCATGCATGGGTGTTCAATTATCGCAGATGAAAGCGGCTCCCAGATAGACTGTCAGATCATAGATACCAGGGAGGCGTTGCAGGTGGATTTTCACCCGGATTTCTGTGCGGACAGGAAGCGGATTAAAGAAGAGGGCCCGGTTGTCCTGGTCATGGATTACGCTTTTGGTGAGCAGGCCTTTGAAGTCATGGATGAGCTGCTTTATCCCTGGCAGCAAAACGGCATCCAGCACATGCTGAATGCAAGATCAATTTCAATTATAGGGAAGGCGGGGATTCTTCCCGGCGAAAAAGGCGATATTATGCTTGCCACAGCCCATGTGCTCGAAGGCACCCCGCACAATTATATAATCAAAAACGATCTTGACAGAAGCGATTTCAACGGAGAGCTCGATGTTTATACCGGCCCCCTTATAACGGTGCTGGGAACTTCGCTTCAGAACCGTCATGTGCTTAAAAAATTTCAGGATTCAACCTGGCGCGCCGTAGGTCTGGAGATGGAAGGGGGGCATTATCAGAGGGCCATAAACGCGGCTTATATCCGAGGGCATGTCAAAGAGGATTTAAAAGTCATGTATGCTTATTATGCTTCTGACAATCCTTTAAAAAGCGGTCAGACCCTGGCTTCGGGAAGCATGGGAGAAGAAGGGATAAAACCCACCTACCTTACAACGAAACTGATACTCGAAAAGATACTCGGGCCCTTCAGGGACGAGGGCGGCTCAGCCGGATAATTCGCATGTTTCGGGACTGCTGCTTTCCGGGCTCGGTCTTCTGGCGCCGGTGATCGTGGGCTTGAATCTCCCGGAGCGTCTGGCTTTTTTTTCCAGGGTCATGATCACGCCCAGGGCAAGGAAGAATACGGCAAACCCCACTATTGCTGAAAATATTGATGCGTCAAACCCGAGGATTGGCGCTGTCTGATTTCCTATTACCGCGCCTGCAAGAAGTGCTGCAATCGGGAATATGTAGAGCAGCAGGGACAACTGCAGCATCCTTCCCGCGGCAACTTCGAGGGTGACCCTGTCGCCGACCCTTGCATTCACAGGATTTAAGGCTTCTATTTCCATTTCCCTGGCACCCCCCATGCTGTGGCAGGTGCTTTTTTCTGAACATCCCTCACATGCGGCAGCCCGATGGGTTTTAACCACCGCTTTATCACCTTTTATTTCCGTGACCACGCCGATTTCCCTGGCCATTTCAATGCCTTTCCCGTTTGTTTATAAAATGTTGGCAATACCCGGGGCAAATCCGGATTATTTATCTCCTGCTCCATTTGCCTCTACTCTGATTATAATAACGATAATATCCGGATTTTCAAGTAAAGTGCAAAAACATCAGGCGATGCCAGAAGCTTTTCACCGAGCATTGCATGAGGGCCGGACAAAACATCTGCCGGCGGGCCGGCCCGAAGCGGCTGCCACAAGCTGCCACAAGCTTGCTTGACAAAAATAATTACAGGCATCATTATGTCTTAAATATTGTTGATATCTTCTATAATTTTACAGTTATTGTTTCAGGTGCTGCAATGGAAGAACAAAACGCGCGGAAAAATACCGGCATGCGGCGGTTTTTCGATATCCACCCCCCTGTTTTCTGGCCTACCGTCATTCTACTGGTCATTTTTATTGCGATGACCCTTTTGGTAGGCGATCCCATGGAAGACGTGTTTTCAGCCATCCAGGAGGGCATATCGAGTAACTTTGGATGGTTTTTAATTCTTTCAGTTAATTTTTACCTTGCTGTCACGCTCTATATCGCATTCAGCAAATACGGTTCAATACGTTTGGGCGGAAAAAATGCTGTTCCTGAATTTTCAAGACTATCATGGTTTGCCATGCTTTTTTCCGCAGGCATGGGCATAGGCATTCTTTTCTGGAGCGTGGCAGAGCCGATATATCATTTTACCGATTCTCCCTTTGGCGGAGCGGAAAGCATGGAGGCGGCAAAAGAGGCGATGCTGATAACATTTCTGCACTGGGGGCTGCATCCCTGGGCCGTATATGCCCTGGTTGGGATGTCGCTTGCTTTTTTTTCATTTAACAGGAACAAGCCCCTTGCAATCCGCTCTATATTCTATCCGCTGCTCGGGGACCGGGTATACGGCCCGTGGGGGGATGCCATAGATGTCGTGGCCGTGCTTTCAACTCTGTTCGGGCTGGCAACCTCCCTGGGCCTCGGTGTTCAGCAGGTAAACGCAGGTCTTGGGCATCTTCTTGGCATGCCGGAGAATGTTTATATTCAGATATTGCTTATAGCGGGCATTACCGCCGGAGCAACCTTATCAGTGGTATCCGGCCTTGACCGCGGAGTCAAAAAGCTTTCCGAGTTAAACATGAACCTGGGAGCCGTACTCCTGGGATTTATCCTTATTGTCGGGCCCACGCTTTTTATATTTGACACTTATGTGCAAAATATAGGGGCATACTTAAATGATTTTTTTGAAATAAGCTTCTGGGCCGAAGGTTACAGTCAGAGCGACTGGCAGAATTCCTGGACAATATTTTACTGGTCATGGTGGATTTCCTGGTCGCCTTTTGTCGGAATGTTTATAGCCCGGATATCCAGGGGGCGCACATTGAGGGAATTTGTTTTAAGCGTGCTAATCGTGCCCTCCTTGCTCACCTTTCTATGGCTTACCGCATTCGGCGGCTCAGCACTGTTTATGGAACTCAACCAGATGGGAGAAATAGCTGCCACAGTGAAACAGAATGTTGCTATTGCCCTGTTTGAACTGCTTCAGAATTTCCCCTTTGCAGTGCTGGCCAATATAGCAGCGGTTCTGCTTGTTATAAGCTTTTTTGTGACCTCTTCTGATTCAGGATCCCTGGTGGTGGATGCGTTTACATCCGGAGGCAAGCTTTCTTCCCCGGTTGGTCAGCGTGTTTTCTGGGCTTCCACAGAAGGAGTGGTGGCTGCCGTGCTTCTTTTCGGAGGCGGGCTCAAAGCCCTTCAGACAGCATCCATAACAACCGGGCTCCCCTTTTCCGTGGTGCTGATATTGATGGCATGGAGCCTTAGAAAGGGCTTGGAAAAAGAGTATGAAACAGAGCAGATACGAGCCAGGGCGGTTGAGCGTGAAAGCTATCATGATCTGATAAAAGAGCTCATAGATAAGAAAACCGGCAGATCTCCGCACGGCAAGGCCGGGGAACAGGGCGGACAGGAAAAAGAGGAGGAAATTAAGGAAGGCAAAACGGAGAAATAATATTATGGGACCCGTAAAAAATATTCTTGTATGCCTGGACCTAACAGAGATCGACAAAGATATAGTAAATTATGCAGCATACGTATCAGAAGTGTTCGGGATAGGCCACGTAACGCTTATTCATGCCATTCAGGCCTATGATTTGCCAGACCGGATGAGCAAGTCGTTTCCTGATGTCGAAAGTTCTCTGAAAACAATGATTCGCGAGGAGCTCGACGGGCGGATAGGCGATTGGTTTCCTTCTAATGTGGAAACCCGGGTGGAAACCCGGGTTGCAGAAGAAGACGCGGCCGACGAAATCCTTGCCTATGCTGAAGAAACCGGAATCGACCTTATGCTTCTCGGCCAGAAGCACGGCGAGGACCGGCAGGGAAGATACGGCCGGAGGGTGGCTGCGGAATCGAAATGCGACATTCTTTTTGTGCCGGAAAGTCCTCCGGAAGAAATCACCCGTATATTATGCGCAATCGATTATTCCACGGAATCCAGGGGTGCTTTTGACAGGACCATTTACCTGCAGGACAGTCTGGACGCAGACGTGGTATGCTTTTATATCCAGGACGTGACAAAATCCTATTTTCCGGTCTCAACCAGTAAAACAACAAGCCAGACCAAAGCCAGGGCGGAGAAAAGCCACCGGGATTTTATCGGGGCCTTCGGCCGCAATCCGGACGATTACCCCTGCAGGATAGAGGAGGCGGAGAAACTAATAAGCGAGGCTGCAAAAATCTGCCATGCCGCTGATAGGGAAAGAGCCGATATGGTAATTGTAGGGGCTTCGGGGGATACCGCAAAAGAAACGTCTCTTCTGGGCAATATTTCCGAGACTTTGAGGCGCACGGAAAAGTATGTTCCGGTGATGATAGTAAAGCCCGGGCAAGGCAAAAGATTCTTTTCCCGCATATTCGGGCAGAGCGCATAACTCTGCGGTCAGGGCTTGATCTCCGGCTCCGGGTGGGTTGCATTTTGTTTTGAATTATATTATATAATTTAAAATAATTACCCATCTGCCCCGGGCAGCGGATTTCGGGGCAAAAGGAGGCGGGCGCCATGATTCTCCTTGTTCCCATCGGACCGATTCCTATTTATCTGATCTCATGGCTTGAAGATAAGCTCGGAACTCTTGTTGACTGCCCTGTAAAGGTTGGCAGGGCTGTTCCTCTGCCGCGCACGGGATATGACAGCCAAAGGCAGCAGTATGAGGCCGGGGCTGTAATCGATATGCTGGCGGCACTGGAGTGTCGGGAAGCCGAAAGGCTTGTGGGGCTAATTGAACAGGACTGTTACAGCGCCGGGCTAAATTTTATTTTCGGGCAGGCGGTTTCAGGCGGCAGGGAGGCGTTTGTGGCCCTGCCGAGGCTGTGTCCACCATGCTCCGGGCTGGAAGAGGACAAAAATCTTTTCAAGGACAGGATCTTAAAGGAAGTTGTCCACGAACTGGGCCACACATGGGGGCTGGCCCATTGCGATCAGCCGGAATGCGTTATGCGGTTTTCAAACTCGGTTCAGGAGACCGATGAAAAGTCCCCTGAATTCTGCGATATCTGCAGAAGCAAGCTTCCTGCCGGATAAAGTAATACGGCAGGCCTTATTGGTTTTCCGGAAAGCCGTTGTCAGGACAAAAGCCGAAGAATTGCAGCGGTTCGGGTCGGAAGGTATAGCTGCAGAAAATCCCCGTTTTCCCCTTGGTTTATTGTGAAGTGCTCCTGGTTTGGCTTCAGACGGCCGTGCCCGCCGAATGCGGTCTCATCTGAATCAAGGACCATTCTGTATTTTCCCGCGGGGGAGCTGATCCTGTAGTCTGTATATGAAGATTCGGGGTGGAAGTTGAATATAAAGACCAGGCTGTTTCTTTCAAATGCAAGGACCTTGTTGTCCTCGTGAAGATGTAGCAGCCGCGGTTCGGGTTTCCCCGGTATATTGTATTTTTTGGCAGTCTCTATCATGTCCCGGTCAAAATGCAGCAGGTATTTGTACTTAAGATGCTTAGCATCGGCCAGATGCCACTGCCTGCGGGCATATTTACAGGACCAGCCGTTTTCCTGCCTGGGAAAATCTATCCACTCCGGATGACCGAACTCGTTTCCCATGAAATTAAGATACCCGTATCCGGCTGTTGCCAGGGTCGCCAGCCTGATCATCTTGTGAAGTGCAATACCCCTGTCCACGACCGGATGAGGATCACCGACCTGCATGTGAGCATACATCTCAGAGTCTATCAGGCGGAAGATCAGGGTCTGATCCCCGACCAGGGCCTGGTCATGGGATTCTGCGTAACTGACGGCTTTTTCCTCGCTTCTCCGGTTTGTCAATTCATACCAAATTCCGCCTATTGGCCAGTTTTCATCCTTGTATTCCTTTATCACCCTTATCCAGTAATCAGGGATCCCCATTGCAAATCTGAAATCAAAACCAGTGCCGCCTGATTCGTTTTCCAGGGCAAGGCCCGGCATGCCGCTTACGTCTTCCGCAATGGTGACGGCATCCGGCCTCAGTTCATGCACAAGTCTGTTTGCAAGGGTGAGGTAAGCAAGCGCGTCTTCATCCACGCTGTCGTCAAAATAGTCGTCATAGGATACAAAAGCTTTTCCCAGGCCGTGATGGGTATAAAGCATGCTGGTGATGCCGTCAAACCGGAAGCCGTCAAATCCGTATTCATCAAGCCAGAACCGGCAGTTTGAAAGCAGAAAATGAAGCACCTGGGGCTTTGAGTAGTCAAACAGCCCGGAGCCCCAATTGGGATGATATCCCCTGGGACCCGCGTGAAAAAACTGATAAGCGGTGCCGTCAAACCGGCTTAAGCCTTCGGCTTCATTTGCCACCGCATGTGAGTGGACAAGATCCATTAGAACGGCGATCCCTGCACCGTGAGCCTCATCCACCAGTTCCTTTAAATCTTCGGGGGTTCCGAATCGCGAGGATGCAGCAAAGAAGCTTGATACCTGGTATCCGAAGGAAGCGTAATAGGGATGCTCCTGTACGGCCATGAGCTGTATGGTGTTGTATCCCAGATCTGCTATACGGGGAAGAACATTGCGGGTAAATTCCCTGTAAGTGCCGATTTTTTCTTCCTCCTGGGCCATACCCACGTGGGCCTCGTATATAAGCGGCGTCTGAGGGACGGATCTGAATCCCGGATTCCGCCATTTATAGGGGTGTTGCGGATGCCATACCTGGGCATTGAAAATAAGGGTGTCCTGATCCTGGACCACTCTTCTGGCATAGGCGGGGATTCTGTCGCCTCCGCCGCCCGGCCAATAAATCCTGAGCCTGTAGAGGTCTTTGTGAGCCAGAGCATCTGCGTCCAGACGTATTTCCCATACCCCGGATTCACCGGTTTTCTGCAGGGCAAACCGGTCGTCCTCGCGCCATTTTGTCATGTCTCCTATCAGGTAAATTGCTTCCGCATTCGGCGCCCATTCCCGAAAAATCCACCGGCCGTCTCTTAAATGCAGGCCGAAATATTCATGCCCTGATGCAAAATCCGGCAGTGCCATACGGCCGCCGGTTAGCCTGTGTTCCACGGACCTGATCTTTTCGGCCCGTTTTGCAATCACATGTGCGTAGGGCTTTAGCAAGGGGTCGAGTTCCAGCAGATTCTGCTGCGGCAATTGTGTTTTTTTAGTGTTGTTCTGCATAACTCTCTTTTATCAGTGGTCGCTGAAGCATTTTTTCATAAAGTTCGATATAGCGGCTTGCGGTTACTTCATGATTGAACCTGGCGGCGCCTTGCTTCATGATCCTGGAAATATTGCGCGCCCTTACCCCTGCCGGCATTGCATAAAACTCCATGGCCCGGTCCACTGCCCACATTAGTCCCCGGCTGTCGAACACCTTGAATAGAAACCCGTTTCCGCACTCCTCTTCAACGTTGAGGTGCTCTATTGTATCATGAATGCCTCCGGTGTCATGGGCCACCGGCAGGGTTCCGTATTTGGGGCCTATCATCTGGGGCAGCCCGCACGGCTCAAATCTGGAAGGCATTAGCAGAAAATCCGATGCAGCGTATGAAAGCCGGGACAGGGCTTCAAAAAAATTACACACCGCCACTCTTTGCTCCAGACCATGAAATTCAACAATGGATAGAAAATGCTTCTGAAATACCCCGCTTGCCACAAAAATCACCTGCAGATTCCTGCTCCAGTACTTTGATACCATGTAGTAAAGAATATCTGCCAGAAGCTGGCATCCCTTCTGGACCGGATCGAGCCTGGAAGGCCAGAAAAAAATGGGTGCATCGCCGTCCTGAATCAGCCCGAGGCTCTTTTGCAGGTAAAGTTTGTTTGCCCGTTTTCCCTCAGGATGGTCGTCGGATGTATAGTTTCTGAAAAGTTCCGGATCCGAGGAGGGCTCACATGAGGGATCGGGAGCATTTAAGATACCGTATGCGCAATCGGCCCCGGCCTTGTTTACAAGTTCGCGGCGAAGGTCGGCGGAGACGAAATCGTGCCTGCCGGATATGATTTCCTTTAAAAACGTCGGGCTTACCGTGTTTACAAAATGGGCGGCAAATACGCCGCTTACCAGCAAGTCCACCGGGTTTGTCTCGCGGCAGTGTTCATAGTTTACAGCCATGTGTTCATAATACAGATTATGCCAGAATGACGCCGCATCTATTCCCCGGTCTTCGATTTCAGCCAGTGTGGTTTTTACTGTATGTATGTTGTGTATGGTAAAAAGGGCGGGTATGCCCATAATTCTTGAATACCCCGGAATGAGCCCTGTCATCCAGTCGTTGCAGTGAATCATGTCCGGCCTGACGCGGGGGAGAATATTGTTTATAACTTCCCTTTGGAATGCCAGGGCGATTTTCAGGTTTTCCTGTGAAAAATCGGAATATACGTGATGCACGTAATAAAACGCCCTGTCCTCGGCAAGATGCAGGCGTTCTTCAGGCAGGTATTTTCTGTAGGTATCAATTTCTTTTTTATAAATCTCCCAGAGCGCCCCGCCTATATTTTTGTGGAATATTCCCCTGTAATCGGGCACTGCAACATGAATATCCGCGCCCAGTGCAAAAAGCTTGCTTATGAGCGCGGCAGATACATCGGCAAGTCCGCCGGCCTTTGCAGATAAGTAGTTTGCGATGTTGCCCATACCCGGAGGCAGATATGTCACCTCCGGGGTTACGATAAGCACTCTTGGGTTGCCTTTGGTTTCAGGCAAGTAAATCTCCTTTTCCGCGGTTTATGCCCAGGTCAGAAATCCGGGGGTATGTCTCAGGTAATCGTCGCCCTTAGGCAAAACCCTGGTTGTAAAACCGAACCGGCCAGCGTGTTCGCATGTCACCCTGCATTCATAAAGGAAGCTTCCTCCGCCCAGGTCTTCTGTCATCTCCATTTTTGTTATCCTGGCGTCTGTTAATTCGTCCACTGTTTTAAGATGCCCGTAGTAGAGTTCCACTTCGACTTCTTCGGGCCTGAGCCCGGCCAGATGCACTTCCGTGGTCACTCTGATTGTGTCACCGACCCGGGAGGGATTGCTGATATCGCTTTCCGGTGGTTTTATGCTGATCCCGGGCCATTCATTTCGGAGGCGCCTTCTCTGGGCTACAAGGCTGTTTGCAGCCTCGGCCCCCCTGGAGGTGAGCTTGCTGTGGTTTTCCACGGCCGGCAGATAATAATCGCTTTCATACTGCTTTACCATGCTGTGTGCGCAGAAGTTTTTAAGGACCAGCTTCATGGACTCCTTCATCATTTCCGTCCATCTGTCAGGGGTATCGCCTTCGCGTCTGTCGTAGAATGTCGGAATTACGTCGTTTTCAAGTATATTGTACAGGGCCCTTGCTTCTACCTCGTCCTGGTATGAATTGTCCTGGTATTGTTCGCCGTTGCCTATGGCCCAGCCGCATTTGTCGCAATACCCCTCGTCCCACCAGCCGTCTAGGATGCTCAGGTTTAAAACCCCGTTTACAGCGGCCTTCATCCCGGAGGTGCCGCAGGCTTCAAGCGGCCGGCGGGGGGTGTTTAGCCAAACATCAACACCCTGGACCAACTGACGTGCAATGCTGATGTCGTAATCTTCCAGGAAAACTATCCGGTTGCGCATGCCGGGTCTCCTGGAAAACTGCACCACCTGGCGGATAAGGTCCTTGCCCTCGTTGTCCTTGGGATGGGCCTTTCCCGCAAATACGAACTGTACCGGCTTGTTTTTGGACTTTATAAGCCCTTCCAGCCGTTCAGGATCCATGAACAGCAGATATGCACGCTTGTATGATGTAAATCTGCGGGCAAAACCGATAGTCAGGATTTCCGGATCCAGCACTGATTCTGCCTCCTCTATCATTGCCTTGGGTGCATTTCTCCGGCTCTGCTGTCTTACCATCATGGCCCTGCAGGTGCGCACCAGCCGGGATCTGCTCATTTCCCTGGCCCGCCATAATTCCTCGTTGTAAATCTGGTCTATCCGTTGGGAAAGATCATTGTGTGCATTGTTAATATACCAGTCCGGACCGAGATAGCGTTCAAAGAGCATGTGATTTTCAATGGAAATCCAGGAGGGGATGTGTATGCCGTTTGTAACATGTGATATAGGCACTTCCTGGACCGGTCTGTCCGGCCAGACGTGATGCCACATTTGTCTTGCCACGTTTCCGTGCAGTCTGCTTACCCCGTTGCAAAACTGCGAAAAGGTAAGGGCCAGTACAAACATGGAGATTTTGCCCTGGGGGTCGAATTTTTTACCCGGCTGTCCCCACGAGAGAATGGTTTCCACCGGCGTGTCAAGTTTTTTTTCGTAAGATTCCATATACGGGCGGACCATCTCTGCGGGAAACTCATCATGGCCCGCCGCAACAGGTGTATGGGTGGTAAAGACCATTGTGCGGGGCACGATTTCCATGGCGGTTTTCACATCCACCCCCCAGGTTTTCATTACCTGGGCCATGCGCTCAATACAGACAAAGGCGCAGTGCCCCTCGTTCATATGGCAGACATTGGGATAAATATTTAACTGTTCGAGCACCTTCATCCCCCCTATACCAAGCAGCATCTCCTGGGCAAGTCGCGTGGATGATTCCCCCGCATAAAGCCTGGCAGTGATTTCGCGAATTTCGGGAGGATTTTCAGCCATGTTTGTATCAAGCAGATAAAGAGGTATCCGTCCCACCTTGACGACCCAGACCTGGGCGTGGATCGGGCCTTCGGGTCTATCCACGGTGACAACCATCTCCTGTCCGGACGTATCCTTGGCGCGGTTTACCGGCAGATGAAAAATATCGGTTTCCGGGTATTCCTCCTGCTGCCAGCCATCATGATCAAGATACTGGTGGAAGTATCCCTGCTTGTAGAGAAGGCCTATGGCAACCATGGGAATTTTCAGATCCGAGGCCGCCTTTAGATGATCTCCTGCAAGCACTCCAAGTCCTCCGGAAAAATACGGAAGACTTTCGTGGACTCCGAACTCCATGGAAAAATACGCCACCTTCTTCTCATGGCCGTAGTAGGTCTGTGAATAATCCACGGGCGTTTTTATTTCTTCTTCAAATCTTTTCTGCACCCGGTCCAGATGCGCCAGAAACCCCTCATCGCGGGCGCCTCTTTCAAACCGCTCCTGCTCAAGCATGGTGGCGAAAACAATGGGGTTGCGCCCCGATCGTTCCCAGAGTCTCGGATCCACGCGCCTGAAAAGTTCAATGGCGTCAAGCCGCCAGCACCACCACATGTTTCTGGCAAGGGTTTCCAAAAATTCCAGGCGCTTTGGTATTCTGGGATATACCTGATAGGTCTTTAAAGTACTCATGATCTCCTTTGTTGATAAAGCCTTAAACTACTGGTTTTTAATAATATTATTCAGTTAATTTTTTCCAGACCCGATAGAGTTCGCTTACCCCCCAGGCCTGGGCGTCGCAGCCGCGCTGCAGGTGCGGAGCGTCGCCGTCTGTAATTTCAGGGACATGTCCGAGGCAGCCCCGGTTAATCAGGACTTCCGCACTGCCCAGCCTTGCCAGTGCCGCCGGTTTTGCGGCATCTCCATAGACTTTTGCCCACGCCTCACAGAAAGCCGGAAACATCCATGTCCATGCCGTCCCGTTATGATAAGCCGGCTTTCTGCGGGAATCTTCGTCTCCTTCATACCTGCCGCGGTAGGGATAATACGGATCTCCCAACAGGTTCCCATGGTGCCGGATTTCAAGGGGGCGGTCAACCCGTCTGTCAGCAAGGCTCCTTATCGCCCCCGGCACCAGCAGTTCTTCGCATGAAGCAAGTATGGAAGCACAAATATCCGTATCCGGGACCGCATCCATTGTCACTGCAAGAAGCTGGTTGGGCCTGAGAGCGTCATCGGGTTCAGCCCTTGCCGCAGGTGTCTGCGGGCCGCAGTGAAGGCAGTCCGAAAGAAACCCCGTTTTGGTATTAAAATAATATTTTTTGATGGACTCCGCCACCTTTTCGCTAATATTTACAGGGTCAAATTCAGCATCAATCTCAGGGGGGCGTTTTAACCCGGCCAGAAACGAGAGCCCTGCATACCACAGGGCTTGTATTTCCACGGGATAACCCTGTCTCGGGGTGGCCGCAGGAAAATTTGTGTCCATCCAGGTAAAATGCGCGGGACTGAAAATCAGGCCTGAGTCAGGATCCATGCAGATTCCGTTTTCCGTACCTTTTGCGTAAGAGGCGGCAATGGAGAACAAGATCTGTCTTAATGTGCGGCCTCCCGCGGGTTTGTCAAGAAAATCCGGGGCTTGAGGGCCTGATGCAATATCGCGGCAGGCGATTATAAGCCAGAGCGGAGCATCGGATGTGTCGCGGTTTGAAGGGTCCTGTCCGCGGATCATGTTGGGCAGGGTTCCGTTTTTCTCAAAACCGCCGAAAAGACGGATAACCGAAAGGGCGTCTTCATATGCCCGGTCTTCGATTAGGGCCCGGCAGAAAACAAGCGAGTCACGCCCCCAGTCCAGAAACCACGGATACCCGGCGATCACGGACTTGTATTGGTCGCGCCCGACCAGATAATGCTTCATTGCATCCTGCATGGCCTTTGTAACGGAAACCGGCTCAGGCGCGTTCTCCCACGGCCGGCCGGCGGCAGGCATTTCGTTTTTAGGGCTCTTCTCTGATTTTTCCATGGAGGCCTCCAGGGCAAGGCACATGCCCCCCCTGATTTTTGCCCTGAAATAACCTGGGCTGAAGAGATCGGAATGAGAGTCCATGCCACGCTCTTCTTCCATCGGTCGATGGACCATATAATTCCATTCAGGCTCATATACGAATTGTGCGTCCGCAAGCTCCATTTCCAGTGTATGCTCCGAATCCGGCTGGAATAAAAACCCGTGTTTTCGCGGATAAACAGCTTGGGGCCATGCGCTTTCAGGACCTGTAAATGCCTTGGTAGTCTCGTGAAAGGATCTGTTTTCCACATCCGGCCTTATGATAAGATCAACGCCAAGACCGTCTTCGAGCTCTCCGGGGGTTTTTCCCGCGTGGCGCCGGTAAAGTATCCGCACCCGGTCTTCGTCCTTGATCATTTCGGCTTCCACCGACAGCATGATATGCCGGCCCAGGCCCGTGGGGATCATATACAGCCAGCAGCCGCGGTTGTCATAGTCAAACATGAATTTTTGCAGGCAGTCTGTGCGCAGTGCCTGGGAATAATCCTGATACACCACCCAGACCCGGCATCTTGAAAGCATGATCCACCTGTCCACGGGCGTGTGCTCATCCGGGTTTGCCGCAAGCAGGGCGTCATACCTGGAGCGTATGCGCCTGGGATGGGTGGCTGCCCGCATCATGGCTCCCCGGCCGTTGGTGGCCAGAAACATGAAATGTGAGGATATCAAATCCCGCCTTGACAGTACCCGCCTTACAGATACCCTGTCGTGAGGTGCCAGATAAAGAAGCGGGGCTGATTCGTGCAACACCTCGTCTTTTTGATATACTGCGGTTTTTAAGGATGCTTTGCTGTGAGTGCCCGGCACCGGTCCGGGGGGGATAATCAGAAAATAGCCCCCGTCTTCCGAAGCTGTAGCGAATCCCGTGTAAATCGTATACCCGCCTTCAACCAGGCGGGCCCGGAAATAAAGGGGCGAGCTTATAAGCAGAAAGTGCCCTGGCGGGATCATTACCTCGCGTTTTAAGTCCCGCGGCCACTGCCAGGAAATCACCCTTGATTCACTGCTCTGCGGGTTCATTCGCCTGCAGAAGCCCTCTGGATCAAGCCGGAGTTCGGCTGCGGCCAGGTCCGGATCAAAGTCCCCTGTATGGGCTGTTCCGTGATAATGGACAAACACTTCTAAGGCCGAGGCCTTAAGCCTTTGATGCATTCCCGATTCAGTGGCTGCAGGCAGGTTTTCTCCGGGTTTTTCAAGCAGTTCAAGGTCTGAGGGGTCAGCGCTCAGGCAAAGCGCCTGGCCGGGATTAAGGGGCAGTTCAAAGGCGCCCTCCGGCAGGACCTCTGCATTGACCTGTTCACCGGTAATCAGGTCGTAAAAACGGTCGGTTTTCAGAATTTCCGGGCTGATCTGCCATCTCGCGTATGTTTCATGTTCGTGTTCCAGGTTGATTAGCAACACGAGCGACTTTTCAAGCCCTGGATCATGCCTGAGCACGGCAATGAAGTTGCCCGGCCCGGCAGTTACAAGGCTCTGTTTTGAATCTGCCCGGAAGAATAAGGGGTGTCTCTTTAAAAGGGCTGCAAGCCGCCTTATGTGTTTAATCTGGTTTTCCTTTGCCCCCCAGTTCAGCGACGAGGCGTCGTGCACATCAATTTTTTCTGTGGCAAACCATTCCACACCGTTTGCAAAAGCAAAACCTCCGGCCCGGCAGAGAAGCGCGCACAGGGCCGTGCGCATTTTTGCGTATTGCTTTGAGACAGATGCCAGACGGTTATTATCATGTGTTTCCGCGAAATGGACCATGAGTCCGTCTGATGAAGATATTTCATCCGCGCAGGGAAGGTAGCCGCATATCTGCTGCCGGTCATAGTTTTGAAACAGCTCCGAGTATGCCCAGTTGAAGTTGGCCTTGTTTAGTATTTCTCTAGTATCTGAGATTTTTCCACCCAGGCCTTCCAGGAAAAATATGGTATCAGGAAATTCCTCGCGTACTCTTGCCACTATATATTTCCATGCTTTAACCGGGATCATGTAGCCCGCATCGCCCCTGAAACCGTCGACTCCCCGCCGGCACCACACAAGAAAGACTTCCGCCATGTACTGCCAGAGATCCTTGTGGCTGTAATCCAGTTCGGCAAGATCCTCCCATGTTACCCCCCAGGCCCCCGGCATTTTGATTTTGCCGTCTTCTGTGCGCCGGAGCCAGTGGGGGTGGGTTTCATGGATGGCGGCCCCCCATCCCGTATGATTTATGGCAATATCCAGGAGAATCTTTGCCCCCCTGGAATGGACCGCGTCCACAAGCTCAATGAACTGTTCCAGAGGTGTTTTGCCGGGATCAAATTCCGCCAGGGCCGGATCGACCGCTGTGAAGCTCTGGGCTGCATACGGGCTGCCAAACCGTCCCATCCTGCCGTAGGTGGTGGGAGCCGGATGAACAGGAAGCAACTGGATATATCTGCACCCCAGTTCGTAGATGATAAAGTCGAGTTCTTTTATCAGATCCCGGAATTTGCCTGACGGAGGAATAACTGTAAAGCCTTTGCTGTCAAGTGCTGGCAGATCCGCATCCGTGGAAAGCCCACACCGTTTTTCCTTGTTGGGTCCGAACTGTCGCACAAAAGCGTTATAGATAATATTGCCGGAAACTGTTTCAGCAGGCCCGACATTGATTTCCGTGTTCCCACCATGGGGCCAAACCGGCTGACTGAGGTCATCGGGAAGAAAATATGCCTTTGCTTCAAAATGGCCGTTTTCGCAAAGAGAAACGCGGAGTTCGAATTCCCCGGCTGCCGCGGGTACCATCCGGAGATCGGTCCAGTCCTGGTGAAGACTCGCCTCGTTTTGATCCACGTGGCGGATGGTCTCCTGTCTTGCAATGTGCGCATTTCCCAGGTTGGTTCTTAACCAGGCGGCCCCTTCTGCATTGTCTGAAATTTTCAGCCTGAACACAAATACGTCTCCGCGAAATGCAAGATGTCTGGAACCCGGGGCGGGTTGCTGGATAATTGTCTCTGAAACCGTCATTTTATAAGGCCTGGATAAATAGGGATTATGTTGAACCGCCTTCCGGGCCGAAGGGTTTTATCCATATGATAAGCTGCGGCAGAAGCGTAAGTGCTGCAATAAGCGCAATCAGCATGGCAAGGCCCGTGAAAATTCCAAAAATAATGGTCGGAATAAAATTAGAGGAGGCAAGGATTGAAAATCCTATAATAATAACGATGGAGGTGTAATACATCGCAAAGCCGATGGTCCCGTGGCAGCGCCGCATTGTGGGGACATAGCTGCAGTCTTTTGCAAATTCCCTCCTGAACCTGTGTATATAGTGGATTGTATCGTCGACCGCGATGCCTATGGCAATAGAGGCGATCGTAATTGTCATGATGTCAAGTGGAAGACCTATCCACCCCATTGCTCCAAGCACTACTCCTGCCGCCAGCAGGTTCGGGAATATGGCGATAAGCGAGATCTTAACAGACCTGAACAGTATCAGAAACATGGCCATCAGGGCCAGGAGCACCAGCCCCAGGGTGCGGATCTGGGAGTCGAAAAGGCTCTGGAGCACATCATTGTAGAGCACCATCATTCCGGTCAGATTTATGTGGTTTTCGTTAAACCCCGCCTCTGCTGTAAGGCCCTCCCTGATTTTATCGAGCAGTTCCGCCCGCCGGAGTTCGGGATGGGAATCTATTATCCTGAGGCTTACCCGGGCCTGGTTGTGCTCGGGCGAGGCAAACGGGTCTACCAGCATTTGTCTGTACTGCTCGGGGAATTTATTGAAAAGAAGTGACAGCTCAAAGCTGTCCAGGGACCCGTCTGTGATCCTTTCTGCCACCTTGTTAAGAGTGGCAAGGGAAAGCACCTTGCCGGTATGTTCAAGTCCGTCCACGTAATCATGTGCAGCCTCTATTCTCGAGAGCCTGTGCTGGGTAAACCAGTATTTGGCAGGATCTTCTTCCTCTTCTTCGAATTCGGCAAACTCTCCAAAATCGTCTTCGTTTTCCCCGAAAGTACCGGCTGCAGAATCGTCTTCCCCCGGATTATCTCCGGTGCCGTTGAAGTCGATTATCACGTCAAGGGGGGTTGTTCCTCCGAGCTTGCGGTCAATTACCCTCAAACCCTGGGATATTTCCGTGGAGGATTTAAAATAGCTGATAAACGCATTCTCCACTTCCAGGCGAGATATCCCTGCGGCGCTCAATACAAGGGCAATTGTGCTTATAACCAGAATCGTACGGCCGTGTGATGCGGTTATACCGGAAAGAAGACTTGGCAGGGGCAGTTTTGACAGTCCTCCGGCCGGGGTGGGAGCTTTTTTAAACAGCATGAGGGATGCGGGAAAAAAGATAAACGTAACTACCAGAGAGACCAGGATGCCTGCGGCCATCATCCAGCCGAAGGTCTGCACCGGCTTTATGTCGGCAAATACCAGGGAGCCGAATCCTGCAATGGTAGTCAATACCGCGTAAAAACAGGGAATACGCATATCGGCCACAGTCTGCCTGACGAGGTCTTCATGTGTCCTGTCCGGGTCCTTTGTTATGAGCTCTCTGTAGCGCACAACCAGGTGAATGGATATGGCCATGGTGATGATAAGCTGCAGGGAAATGAAATTTGACGAAACCACCGTGACCCGCCATCCGAACATACCCATGAGCCCGGCCATGGCGGCGGCTGCAAATGTGCAGCTAAGAAGGGGAAGAATCACCCAGCGCATCCGCCTGAAAATAATCCATAGCACCATGGCAAGAACTATGGTTACCCCGATACCGTATATTTTAAGATCATTTTTGATAAACCGCATAAGATCATTTGCGATCATGCTGATTCCGCCGAGAAACAGCTCTGCATCGGAGTCGTGCTTTTTCATTACCGAACGGATACCTGCAATTATGCCGGCACGTTGTTTTTCCATCCGGCTCCAAATCTTTTCAAGCTTTGCTGCAACCTTGTCGCGCTCTTTTTTCTCCTCCCCGGTCAATCCTTGCCGGGCCTCCTTCTGACGAAGCTTCTGGCGCCTGTTCCATAGATTTTCATATTCCGGGTTGCTTTCCAGGTTGATTTGAAGCGCTGTTGTTGAAAGATCAGGGCTGACCAGAAGGTTTTTGTAAACAGGGCTGGTGGCAAGTTCTTTTCTGGCAAGCTCATGATTTACATCAGACGAAGATAGGGTGCGTATGTTGCTGACCAGGTCTGAAATACCCATTGGCGGGCTTTCAAGCAGGGGCACATCAAGCAGGGTCATCACAGAGTCGACCCCGTCTATTGCCTCGATTTGGTCGCGCAGTTCGGCGATATCTTCGAGCACGTGTTCTGAAAGCAGGTCCCGGGATTCCGGTGTATAAGCAATCATCAGGAAATCCTCGAAACCGAACCTGTCTATTATTTCCTGGTAGTAAAGGTAATCCTCGTCATCCTGCTGGATTAGCGTGTCAGGGGAGGCCTCTATCTGGAAGTCCTTGATAAAGAACGCAAGAATCCCCAGCAGCGCGAAAAAGCAGATCAGGACGCAGATCGGCCGTGGCAGTATTCGGTCATAGAACCAGCTTACCGGGGATTTTCTGTTTCTCATTTATCCCTGGCTTTCTGATGAGGATGTTATCATAATTCGTCCGGGTTTTTTAATTTTTCCAGAAGTTCTTCAACTGTTCCGTCTGAAAGGACCTCTTCAAACTGGGATCGGTAGCTTTTTATAATGCTTACCCCGCTTAGTTCAACATCATATATCTTCCAGTTATTTTCTGAATGGTAGAGCTTGTAGGTCATTTCTATTTTTTCATCTCCGGATCTTACGGTGACAGGAATCTGCACTTTCCCGTTTTTCTCAGAAGGTGTGCCATAGGAAAACTCAGCATCCTGATCTGCGGAATACATGGAGATCTTGTCAAAATATGACTCTTTAAGACTTGTTATGAAGCGTTTTGAAAAGGTTTCCTTCTGCTCCCTGTTAAGTTCAGGCCATTGTCTGGGGCCCAGGGCGAGCTTTGCCATAAGCTGGTAATTGAATGCCGGGTCAACTATGCTTTCGATTTTGCTTTTTTTCTGGTCGTCTCTTAGATCCTCCTGCTCAAGAACTTTAATTACGCTGCTGATATTATCTTTAAGAAGGTTTTTTGCATTTTCCGCGTCCTCTGCCGATGCGGATGCCGTGGATGCGGAAAATACAAGTGCCGCCAGTAATATGACCAGTAATTTCTTCATGAGCTACTCCTCTATCTTTTTTTTGCGGTTGGTTTCATATGCGTTTCTAAGGAAGATATACCAGTCTACCGAATCCTTTTTCAAGCTTTCATATTCTCCGAGATGAAGCGATGTATAATTTACAATGTCATAGGCATTAAGGGCGATGCCCGCCTTTTTCGGCTCCACGTAATGAACCGGCTCCAAAAAGGAGTCCGGGAATTTGGCCAGTGCATCGCGAAGATTGGAAGGGCCTAGAACCGGCAATACGATGTGGAACCCTTCGCCCAATCCGTATACTCCCAGGGTCTGTCCAAAATCCTCGGGATACGACTCAAGGTCAAACCATCTGTCAGCCGGATCTGCAAGGCCGGCAAGGCCCACCGTGCTGTTTATCACAAACCTGCCGGATTCCACCCCGGCCCTCCTGAACTTCAACTGCAGTACGTTGTTTACGAACCTTACCGGAAAGCTGAGATTTTTAAAAAACCGGTTCACGGATTTGCGCATAAATCTGGGTGTTATCGCGGCATATCCCGAAGCGGTCGGCTTTAAAACCCAGAAATAAATCTTGTCGTTCACCTTTGTCATAAAGCGGTTATAGCCGGAGAGCGGATCATGGATTTTTGTTCCGCGGGTTTCTGTATCAGAGTCAAACTCGTCGAATTCGTCAAAATCGCTGTCTGATTCAAACTCGTCGGATTCGTCGCCTGAATCAGGCCCGGCGCGATCACTGGATTCGTCTTCGGAGCTGCCGGTGGATTCTTTGTCAGTAATTTCAGATCTCCCCGCCGCTGCAGTCGCCTCCCCGGCCCCGGCGATATTTATACCTCCTGTTGCATTGCAGGAAAAAATAAGAATAAACACAAAGGCTGGAACCAGGGCCCGAACCTTGTCTTTTTTCGGGGTTTCGGTCTTTATTCTGCTTTTATGCATTATTTTTGACAAACTCATGAGCTATGACTTGACCTCACTATTTTTACCGGCCGCGCGGTCCGTTGCGGCCATCCCAGTCGTGAAGGCTGCGGACCTCTTCGGCAATGCTCTGCATATTTTCCATTGTGCTGTTTAAATCAAACATCGTCAACTGTCTTTCCGTCATTACCGGCAAACCGTTTATAATGACATTGGTCACGTCACTTCCGGATGCCGAATAAACCAAGTGAGAGTAGACATTGTACATGGGTGTTAAATGGGGTTTTTGCGTATCGATAACAATAATATCGGCCTTTTTGTCCGGCTCTAGGGAGCCGATTTTTTCCTCCAGGCCCAGTGTCCTTGCTGCGTCTATGGTGGCCATGCGCAGAACTTTTTCGGCCTCCATTACCGTGGGATCAAGTGTTGCCGCCTTGTGAATCTTGGCAGCGGCATCCATTTCCATGAACATGTCAAGATTGTTGTTGCTGGTGGGCCCGTCTGTTCCCAGCCCCACGCAAACGCCAGCCCCAAGCATCTCCGGCACGGGTGCTATGCCCGAGGCAAGCTTCATGTTGCTTTCAGGATTATGGGATACTTTAACATTCTGGTCTGCAAGCAGCCTGATATCGTTTTTCTCCAGGGCCACGCAGTGGCATGCCACCAGTCGCGGGGAAAGAACACCGATATCGGACAGATGTGCAATCGGGCTCATCCCGTAGCGTTGTTTTGTGGTTTCAACTTCCTTCCATGTTTCGGCAACATGGACGATCATCGGGATATTTTGCCGCTCTGAGATATCCGCGGCACGCTTCAACAGATCCGGGGCGCAAAGATAGGGGGAGTGGGGCTCTATAGCGATGTTTACCAATGGGTGTTTTTTCCACTTTTCAACAAGATACTCCGTGTATTCAAATCCCTTTTCTATCGGGCCGTAATTGGGGGAGTCAAAATCATAGAGAACCTCTCCCACCACTGCTCGCATGCCGGCCTTGTCTGCGGCTTCTGCAACCGAGTCTTCGAAAAGATACATGTCCGAGAAGCATGTCGTCCCTGAAAGCATCATTTCGGCACAGGCAAGAAGTGCCCCTGTATAAACCCTGTCACTGGTAAGTTTGGCCTCTGCGGGGAAAATATAATCATTTAACCATGTCATAAGTTCCATGTCGTCTGCAAGGCCCCTAAAACAGGTCATGGACGCATGGGTATGTGTGTTGATAAGCCCGGGCATTATGATTCCGCCTTTTGCATCTATAATCCGGGCCGCATTTTTCGGATTAACTTTTTCCGAGGGTCCCACCGATTCTATTGCATCGCCCGAGACCGCCACAGCACCGTTTTCTATCACGCTGCCGGCCTCATCCATTGTCACAACGGTTCCGTTTACAATAAGCAGGTCCTGGGATTTGCTCATTTAAAACTCCTCTGCGGCATCTGTGATGATTTTTCCAAGTATCGGGGCCGTTTTTTCCGCAACCTCTATTATCTGCTCCACCGTGGCCGGGGCGGGGCTGTCCGGATCGTTTATGTTGGTGATGGTGGACAGCCCCAATATGTGCATGCCTGCATGCACGGCGGCAATTACTTCCTGGACTGTTGACAGGCCCACTGCATCCGCCCCTGTCTGTCTTATAAACCTTGTCTCTGATGGAGTTTCCAGCGACGGGCCCTTAAGACCGGCGTAAATGCCCTTTTTTAATGATACGTTGTTTTTCCGTGCCGCGTTTTCAGAAATTTTTATGAGATTGGGGTCGTATACTGCCGACATGTCCGGAAATCGTATCCCCCAGTCTTCGTTGTTGGCTCCAATCAGGGGGTTTTCACCGGTAAGGTTTATGTGATCGGTTATAGCCATTATATCACCGGCAGAAAAGCCCGGGTTGAGGCCGCCGGCAGCGTTTGTCACTATCAGGGTGTGCACTCCCAGGGCCTGCATTACCCGGACAGGAAATGCAACCATGCCGGGGGAATATCCTTCGTAGAGATGAAATCTGCCCTGCATGACAAGAGCCGGCTTTCCATGCAGACCTCCGTAAACCAGTTTGCCGGCGTGGCTTTTTACAGTTGAGACCGGAAAATTGGGTATGTCCGAATATTCGGCCTCGAATTCGGCGCTGATCAGGCCGCCGGCCCCGCTAAGCCCGGTTCCTGTCATAATTCCTATTTCAGGTCTTTGTCCAAGGTTCTTTTTCAGATATTCGGCCGCCTTACCGACTCTGCTCCAGTAATTTCCTGTTTCTTCCACCATCTTCTTCCGCCTCCTGAAATTCTGTTGAAAATATATTGATATATTTTAACCTCTTTTCAGTCAAGAAATCTTATGTTTCAGCCGACCCCCGGGACCGCTTTGTCCGGCATCCAGGTAACCGGAGTGCGGATTTTTCGAGCTTTGCATTTATTCCGGTTTTCCCGGTGACCCGATAATACCGGAAAGTACCTGCAAAAATTCAATGGGGGACTGTCAGGAGTTGTTGACAGGACCCGCGGAATATGAAAAAAGAGTGTCTTGGTATTGGACACCAGGAAAAAATGATGCTATATCACCGAACAAAGGTGCATAAGCGAAACCCAATCCATAACTCGAAGCGGAGCATGCAATGTTTGATGCAATACTGATGATGGGCGGACTCGGCCTGATAATCGGAGCGGCCCTGGCCATGGCTTCCAGGATTTTTTACGTTTACGTTGATCCAAAGGTTCTTGAAATAGACGATCTTCTTCCAGGCGCAAACTGCGGAGGCTGCGGGTATCCCGGCTGCGCCGCAAACGCCGAAGCCGTGGTTGCCGGCGAATCTCCGCCGGATTCATGCGTGGCGGGGGGAGCCGAACTGGCGGAAGCCATTGCAGCGGTAATGGGAATCTCCATTGAGGCAAAGGAGCCGGATATAGCCCTTCCCGGTTGCACCTACGGCACGGGGGAGGCGGAAATCAAATACGACTATCAGGGATTGAGCGACTGTCAGGCCGCCTCCCTGCTTTACGGGGGCATGAAGGTCTGCCACGTAGGATGTCTCGGTCTTGGTTCCTGCATGCGGGCCTGCCCGTTTTCCGCCATATCAATGGGGGAAAACGGTCTTCCGGTTGTTGACGAACAAAAGTGCACGGGATGCGGCACATGCGAAAGGGTCTGCCCCAAGCATATTATCAAGCTTTCGTCTGTGACCAGGAGGATTTTAAAGGAATACACCATGGACGACTGCACCACCCCGTGTCAGAGGCAATGCCCTGCCGGAATTAATATAAGCGGGTATATAGAACAGATATCCGCAGGCAATTATTCAAAGGCCGTTCAGATAATAAAGGAGCGCAATCCATTTCCGGCAGTAATAGGCCGTATATGTCCCAGACCCTGTGAAACAGTTTGTCGGCGCAATCTGGTGGACGAACCTGTGGCAATAAATTTTCTCAAGCGCTGTGCCGCCGATTACGAGATGAAAAACAATCAGAGATCCCAGCCTTATACCGCGCCTGCTACGGGGCGCAAAATCGCGGTTGTCGGGGCCGGGGTCGAAGGCCTTTCAGCGGCGTTTTTCTCAGCCAGGCTCGGGCACAGCCCAACAGTTTATGAGGCGTCTGATAAGCCCGGAGGCCTGCTTAGAAAAGCTATCGCCGAATACCGGCTTCCGCGAGATGTTCTGGAATGGGATATAGCGGGCGTGGAGGATCTGGGAGTCGAAATCAGGACCAACAAGACCATGGGAGAGGATTTTTCCCTGGCATCCCTGCTCGCAGACGGCAATGAGGCGGTTCTTCTTGCCTCCGGAGGATGGGATAGCCGCCTGGGCCGCAACCCTAAACCAAGACCCGAGGAACCTGTTCCCGGGGTGTTTCTGCTTATAGACCTGTTGAGATCGGGTATGGAAAACCGTTTTAAACTTCCGGTCGCCAGGGATGTCGTTATCGCGGGAGCGGGCAGGAATGCAGAGCAAAGCGTAAAAATCTGCAGGCACATGGACGCGGAAAACATATCGGTTTTGTTCCGCAGCACGCGCGAAGAGGCGGCTGTGACCGAGGAGCAGATTGGATCCATGGAGGCCATGGGCGCAAAGGTTATATTCGGCGCCGCAATCACCCGGCTGACGGGCGAAGAAGACCGGCTTGAAAGGGTTGAATACGAGGATTTTGAAAACGGGGAAAGCCGGGAAATCGCCGCAGAAAGTCTTTTCATTGATGCGGGCAGGATTCCTGAAATGATATTCAGGCGCATCACGCAGGAAAAGGAGGATGAAGAGGTCGGTCAGGAGGCAGAACAGGAACAGGAAGCCGCGGTGCGCTGGGAAGGGATACAGCCGTACAAGAATCCGGCATACAGCGAAGAAAGAGGGCTTCTGGGCCAGGGCGATCCCGTGACCGACTACAGTGCCGCCATACGTGCCATCGCAGCCGGGAGACGTTCAGCCGCCTCTGTCCACAAGATTATGTATAACCTTGATTTTGAACTGCCCGGCAATGTAATTTCAGAAGATTCAGTGGTTCAGACAGTCACGTCCGTGCATGGGGTTGAAGTATCGGGCAGAAATATCATGCCGGCCTGTGAGCCCGAAGACGTGCCACACAAGTGCCCCGAAGTGGAACTGGGTTTTTCCGGCCGGCAGGCAAAGTCGGAGGCTGACCGATGCCTTCGCTGCGGGATAATTTGTTATGCCGCAAAATCGGCTGCCGGTGAGGTTGAAGAACCGGAGCGGGAGGTCAGGGCTTCATAATACAGGGACAATTTTATACCTTCTTGCCTCCGCCCGTGCCTATACGCATATCATGTTGTAGCGGCACGGGCGGTTTTTTTATGGTTTTCCAATGTTGATGGCACCGTAAAAAGTCCAATATCTGCGTTACGCGCAATTT